>JALSLF010000527.1 GCA_026988445.1 Bacteroidales bacterium | reverse complement strand
AATCTGGCTACTTATTTTCCGGAAATGTTGAAATTACAAGAAAAATGCAAATATTATAATTGTACACATTTGCACGAACCAAAGTGTGCAGTAATTGAAGCCTTAGAACAAGGAGAAATTAGCATATCCCGCTACGAAAGCTATTTAAGTATGTTAGAAGAAAAGGATAAAGGCAAATACAGAGAAGATATTTACAAATAAAAAGCCGGATATGTTTTGGTCAAATCCGGCTTTCACTTTTTAAACATTAGATTAATCAAGATATAGGCATTTATATGCTGTATCTATTTCGGTCTTAACCGCAAATTTTTTATCTTTTTCTACCCTAAAACTTTCACCTTCTTTATACGTTTTCCATTCCTTTTCTTCCGGCAACAAAACGGTCATCTCACCCGAAATTACGGTCATTAATTCTACGGTGGATGTTCCAAAGGCATATTCACCGGGAGCCATTACCCCTATTGTTGCTTTCCCCTCCTTGGTTTCAAAACCTATTGATTTAACTTTTCCGTCAAAATATTCATTAGTGCTTAACATTTTTCTATATTTTTTATTGATTTAAAAAGGTACAAAAACAATCCATCCCCAAATTATACTTAAAATTTTTATGCAAAAGTAGTTATTGTTTTACATATTTATTAAATAATCGACCTGTTACATAACAATGTTTTAAATGATTTAAAGCATTAAATACTTAAAATTTTTAGCTTCAAACTTTTAAATATCCCAAAACTTTTATACTATTATGTTTCTTAAATCCGAAATTATTAATTATGAAGAAGAAAGCCTCGTTGATTCAAGCACTTTTACCAATAATGTTTTTAATCATCCTGCTTGCGGCAAATGTATATATTTGGGGCGATGCAACGCTTGATGGCTCTAATCAACTTGCACTACTTACAGCAGGCGCATTAGCCGCAGCAATTGGTGGGCATTTAGGATACAGCTGGACGGAAATGCGTGAGCAAATTGTAAAAACCATTGACTCTGCCATGCCGGCTATTATCATTTTATTATTGATTGGTGCATTATCAGGAACTTGGTTAATTAGCGGAGTGGTGCCTGCACTTATTTATTATGGTTTGGATATTTTACACCCTAAAATATTTCTATTTGCAGCCGTGGTAATCAGCGGGGTAGTATCATTAGCAACCGGAAGCTCATGGTCCACAATTGCCACAATAGGTGTTGCCTTACTGGGTATTGGCGATGCAATGGGTATTGACAAACCGATTATTGCCGGAGCAATCATTTCAGGTGCTTACTTTGGCGATAAAATGTCTCCTTTATCAGATACTACAAATCTTGCACCCGCTATGGCAGGTACCGACCTTTTTACACACATTCGCTACATGATGTTTACAACGGTTCCGTCTATGTCAATAACATTAATAATTTTTCTGATTATTGGTTTTAACTATAATTTTGATGTTCAAGGAGCTGGGGTCGATGTAGTTCAATCGGCTATAGCCGATACTTTTCACATAACACCCTGGCTATTTTTAGTTCCTGCAATTTTATTCTTTATTATCCTAAAAAAAGTACCACCGCTACCCTCTTTAGCTGCCGGAGTTGTACTTGGAGGAATTTTTGCCGTAATTTTTCAACCACACATCATAAAACAATTGGCAAATATTGATACAAACTATATAAAAGCCTCTTATGTTGCCGTCATGGAAGCCATGTATGGCAGTGTTTCAATTGTTACAAAAGACCAAGCCATCAACGATTTGTTTTCATCAGGAGGAATGGCCGGTATGTTAAATACCATTTGGCTAATACTTTCGGCTATGATTTTTGGAGGTATTATGCAATCAACAGGTATGTTGGTTAAAATTACACAATCAGTGATTAAATTGGTTAAATCCGATGCATCTTTAATTACATCAACAGCAGCCTCTTCAATTTTTTTCAATATTACGGCTTCTGATCAATATATATCAATAGTTGTTCCCGGCGAAATGTATAAAGAAGCCTTTGAAAAACGCGGATTAAAACCCGAAGTTTTAAGTCGTACACTTGAAGATGCCGGAACGGTTACCTCTGTACTTATTCCTTGGAATACCGGAGGCGCAACACAAGCCAGAGTACTGGGTGTAGCAACCGGCGATTATGTAATGTATGCTTTTTTCAATTTGATTAGTCCCGTAATGACCGTTATTTTTGCATATTTTAATATCAAAATCAGAAGATTTAAAGAAAGAGAAGAATGAACAAACAAGCGGTTTCATTGGTTTTAGCAAGCGGAGGTGCACGCGGCATAGCACATATCGGTGTTATTGAAGAACTGGAAAGACAAAATTTTGAAATAAAATCAATTTCCGGAACTTCAATGGGTGCAATAGTAGGTGGAATATATGCTGCAGGTCATTTGCAAGAATACAAAAAATGGTTGTTAAAATTAGATAAACTGGATGTTTTTCGCTTAATGGATTTTACCATTAGCAGCCACGGTTTTATTAAAGGAATGCGTATTTTTGAAGAAATTGAACCTTTTCTTGGAGATCTGTTAATCGAAGATTTACCCATTCCCTTTTCGGCTGTTGCTGTTGATTTGCTAAAACAAGAAGAAGTCATTTTCCAAAGCGGAAAACTAAAAGATGCGCTACGCGCTTCGGTTTCAATCCCAAATGTTCTGGAACCCTATAAGCTTGATGGTAAAATACTTGTGGATGGAGGTATTTTAAACCCCATACCTTTAAACAGAGTAAAACGCTCAAAAAATGATTTATTAATTGCCGTTGATTTGAATGAGCTGGACAATACGCAAGCTCATTTAAAAAGAAAACAAAAAATCCATAAAAAAAAGAAAAAAGAAATATATGCGCTTTTAAAAAGAATTGAGTTTAAAGAACAATGGGAGCGTTTATTCCCCAAAGAAGAGCAAAAAGAACAGAAAATCGGTTATTTTGATATTATGGATAGCTCTTTTGACATTATGCAAAACCAAATTAGTAAATTCAGCATTGAAAAATATCCGCCTGATATTTTAGTAAGCATCTCTAAAACCGTTTGCGGGACTTTTGATTTTCATCTTGCAAATGAATTGATTGAGTTTGGAAAAGAAAAATTTAATCAAGCACTTATTCAATACGACAAAAAAGTTATATCGCAATATAAAAATAAAGTATAGCCAAGATAGCACAGCACCTGTGCTGTGTAATTTCACAAACCACTAAAACACAATATCATGCAACAAAAAATCATCTTCCTTTTATTCAGTTTATTCTATTTCACACAAGCATTTGCCCAAATAGAAATAGATACCACTAAAAAAGCCGAAAACCCGGAACAAGAACTAATAATTCAAACCGATACGCTTATACAAAGCGATACAAGCCTTATTGTAATAGACTCGGCATACATCAAAAGACAAGAATTTATTAGAGACTCACTAATCGCCCGCGAAAAATTCATTAAAGATTCATTATATCGCAGAAAATTAATATTAGACTCTGTGCGGTTTTTAAAACTTAATTTACCAAAACTAATCGAAGCGGCTGTAAAATCATACGAAGAAGAAATAATAATTTACACGGAACCCATTTATATTATTGGCGATTCAAGCCTAAGTAATTATATATACCGAACCCTTTCTCAAAAAATAGACAGAGCTTATACCCCATGGAAAACAGTCATTAAATTATCCGGAAATTCTTTTAAAATAAAAGTAGATACTACAAATCATAAAATTCTTTATATTGGTATCCCAAAAATCAGTTATGCGCTTAATTATGAAAACAATAAAAATGTAGTGGTATTAACCGGAAGAGCAGGTATTTTACGAAAAGCAAGCGGAAATTTATATAAAGTTCCGATTGATTCGGTATTTTTTGATAATTCAGGCAGGGTAAAAACCGTAAAAAAATATGAACGCTATTATCAAGCAAACAAAAATTACCAAAAAGGGGCTTTATTATACACCGATATTTATACCATTAAAGAGTACGATTATTTCCCCGATGGCGTACTTTCCAATTACAAAGTAGTAAATTACTGTGGACGCAGTACCGGAAAAGAGAAAAACGAAATTTGCCACACAACAAACTATTCAATCACACGCGAAGGAAATAAATTCACGGTAGAAAAAAGAAATATACCTGAAAATATATATTCAGACGGTACCTATATTTTTGAATTTGATGAAAATTTTGATTTAAAAAGTATGGAATTTAATAATGTAGCAAAATCAATAAATAGAAATTGCATTGTTGAATTAAATGAAGAAGGAAATGTAAGCCGTTATCTATACAAAAAAGACGGTTGGGTAAATAAAACATTATTAATTAATTACAACAACAATCCGGACGCAAAACACAAAGTTGAACGCATTGCTTGCTTTTTTGAAGACGATGGAATTAGCTATTATCAAAAAAACATAACTACCGGCAAAAGCCGTACACGCGATAAACTAACCATGAAATGGAGCGAATGGAAGTAAACCCGTAGCAGGGCACTCTGCGCCGAGAAAATATAGAACTACTATCAAAAAAGCCGGTCTTTTCATAAAAAGCCGGCTTTTTTCTTACAGCCTTAAATCCGCAACGATTTTCTACTGCAAAGCCAAAAACTATTCCTCTCCAACTTCTTCTTTGGTTTTAGTAGTTTTTATACTGTACACAATCATTCCTGCTAACAACAAAACAACTAAAATAGAGCTACCCAAAGCAATCTTTTTACTGATACTGTATGTTTTCGGCTCAAAACGAAACTCAATCACATGCGTACCTTCCGGTACAACCAAAGCACGCAAAATATAATTTGCACGTAAATGCTCAACAGGAAAACCGTCAATAAATGCTTTCCAACCTTTATCATAGTAAACCTCCGAAAATACAGCCAAACGCTTTTTAGGTGTAAAAGACTTATATTTTAAATAATTAGGTTTATAATCCACCAATTCAATATAGCCCGTATCTAATGAGAAAAACTCTTTGGGTAAGTCTTTTATCTGATTTTCAAAACGCTTATCGATTATTGCCGTTTTTGCAGGATTAAATGTGGCTAAAGCTGCAATTTCTTCATCGGCATTATTTACCAACTCATAATCATCTACAAACCATGCATGACCCAATGCTTGCCAATTCAATTCCACTTCGCTTGGGGAAAATATTACATATTTTGTATTCAGCATATTAATAATATTGGTTTTGCTGAATAAGCCAGCCAAACTTCCGGTAGTATCTCTTTGACGTGCCTGTGCCACAGCCTGAATTTCATATCCAAGATAACGGTCAATAATATCTTGATATCTACGTAATTTTGCACCATGATAACCACCTATGGACTTATGATAATAAGGAGTATATCCATCGTTAAACGGACTGTGCAAATAACTCAAAACTCGAAAATCAGGGTCTGCGTCTTTTAAAATTACATCATCAGCCGGAGTTTTGGGGAACTCATTACGGACAAAACTTTTTTTACGAAACATATCTTCATTCAAATAGCGTTTATCTACGGTCCACATATCCGCTAAAATAAGAATTGCCAAAACCGCTAATAAATGACTTTCTTTTACAGCTTTTACCGATGAATATACCCAAAGTGCCGCAGCACTTAATATAATGAAAAAGAAACTACGAATAGCATCTGCTTTAAAAATATTTATACGTGCACTTTTTAAACCTTCAATATACAAATTCAGCTGTTGGGCAGCTTGTGCCGATTCTGCTTTTTGTGCATCAAAGTTTGCAATTTCACGGGCACTTAAAAAGTTAAAGAAAACATCGGGTATTAGATAAAAAATCAAACTTAATCCGGCAGTAATTCCCAACGAAACATAAAACCACTTTTTATTTTTTGTAACAAAATCCCTGTTGTCCATAATCTGCTTCAAAACCATCATGGCTAACAATGGCACAGCAAATCCAGTAATTACCAACGACATGGAAACCGTACGGAATTTATTGTACATAGGTACGTAATAAAAGAAAATATCGGTAAACCATTCTAAATTTTTGCCCCACGAAAGCAATATACCCAACAAAGCGGCAGCAAAAAGCCACCATTTAACACTTCCTTTTAGGGTAAATAAACCAAAAACAAACAAAAAGATTAGAATAGCACCCACATAAACCGGTCCCGAAGTAAAAGGCTGATTACCAAAATAAGATGATGATTTAGCTACATACTCAACAAACTGCGGATTTACATCTTTTAAAACATCAGCATTAGCACCAATCGGAGCACTGGCACCACCTTTGGCATTCGGAATCATTAAAGTAAGCGTTTCATCTTTACCGTAGCTCCAAGCCAAAGCATAATCTTTATCCAATCCGCTCGATTTATTGTGCATATTATCCGTCAGTTCCGATTTTCCGCGGATACTTTCTTTGCCGTATTCATAAGTAGTAGCTAATCCGGTAATATTCGGCAATATAGCAAGTATAGCAGCCACGGCAAGTACTGCTGAAGCTTTAAAAAAATCTTTAAACTTTTTTTCAATAATTGCCTGCACAAATTGTGTTAAAATCAACAATACAATCATCAAAGCCAAATAATAAATGATCTGAATATGATTGGTTGATATTTCCACACCTAAAGCAAAAGTAGTTATAATTCCTCCCCACAAATATTTTCCTCTATAAGCCATCAACACACCGGCAATAACCGGAGCCATGTAGGCAATTGCATAAGTTTTGGTAATATGTCCCGCGGCAATAATGATAATATTGTACGAAGCAAGCCCAAAAGCCATACCCCCCAAAATACTCTGCCAATGGTTAAATCGTAAACTCAAAAGCAACAAGTAAAAACCAAACATATAAATAAAAAGAATAGCTACTGTGGTATATGGCAAGCCCAAGCGCAAAAAACGTTGAATATACAAATAAATATTATTGGTTTCGCCAATGTAAATCTGATATGCAGGCATTCCGCCAAACATTGAGTTGGTCCACTGCGAATACTCACCGGTTTCATCATGATATTGTGTCAATTCATGCGAAATACCTTTGGCATGAATATTATCCATCTGTGGCAATACTTTTCCTTCAAGCACCGGACTAAAATAAATAAAACTCAATGCAATAAAAAACACCATTGCAACAAGAAAAGGCAAAGCCTTTTTAAAAATATCCTTATAATTTTCCATTACAGTTAATAATTAGTTTCAATATTTATATAACTTGGGCAGTTACGGGCTTTCCACTTGTAGTCCCGAAGCTGAAAAATAACAAAACTATTAAATTAAAAGGAGCTCATTTCAATCGCTCTTTTAATTTAAGTTTTGTAAATTTTTCAGCATCGGCAGCTACCGCTTCAATCCCTACTGCAAACACGCTTAAAACCAAAAATATTCATTGAGTATATCCAACACGCTCAATTGTCATTTAACATGCAGATTTCAACAATCCGTCAAAGGTCAAACACGTTTAACAGTTTAACAATTTAACCATTCAACAATTTAGCAATTTAACAATATTCAACACTCAATAATCATTGAACAACAGCAACCAGTTACCAGCGTCAAACACCACACAAGCATTTAAAAAACGCACTACACAATAATGAGCAAAAATTATTTTAACAAATTACAAACTCCTCAACAACTTTTTAAAGCTCACCAAGTCGTCAATAATTTCAGATAATTTATCCACCGGCACACGGTCTTGTTTCATACTATCGCGATAGCGCAAAGTTACCGTATTATCCTCTAAGGTTTGATGATCAATAGTCAAGCAGAAAGGCGTACCAATTGCATCGTGCCTGCGGTACCGTTTCCCGATTGAATCTTTTTCATCATACTGGCAATTAAAATCAAATTTCAAACTATTCATAATCTCACGCGCCTTTTCGGGTAAACCGTCTTTGCGCACCAAAGGCAAAATAGCCGCTTTTACCGGCGCCAATTGCGGCGGAATACGTAAAACCACACGGCTGTCTTTACTTCCATCTTCTTTCTCAATGGTTTCTTCGGTATATGCAGCCGATAAAACCGACAAAAACATACGGTCTAAACCAATAGAAGTTTCCACAACATAAGGTACATACGACTCTTTGGTTTCATTATCATAAAAGCGGATTTTTTTACCCGATTCTTTTTCGTGGCTACTCAAATCAAAATCAGTGCGCGAGTGAATACCCTCCAATTCTTTAAAGCCAAACGGAAATTCAAATTCAATATCCGCTGCAGCATTGGCATAATGCGCCAACTTATCGTGGTCATGAAAACGATACTTCTCATCGCCCAAGCCCAGCGCTTTATGCCATTTCATACGGGTTTGTTTCCAATGTTCGTACCATTTCATTTCCTCGCCCGGTTTTACAAAAAACTGCAT
>JALSLF010000526.1 GCA_026988445.1 Bacteroidales bacterium | reverse complement strand
CAAAGTTATTAACATGCCTGTTTAGTGCTTGACACTTAATAATTTTTATATCGCAGGCAAAACGATTGTGGGTTTGGATGAAACCACATATCTAAATTGGACAATTATGAATAAAGAAAATTGAAAACTCACTCTATAACAAAGCTTTAAAAAACTTTATCTAAAACTCTATTGTAGTTCTAAGCTTAATTACACGCTACTATTGATAATCTACAAATATCTGCTTTTTTGCAAATAGTTTCGCACATAATCATCAATCCCTTCTTCTAATGAGTAAAATGTTTCAGAATATCCGATACTTCGTAATTTATTCATATTTGCTTCGGTAAAGTATTGATATTTGTCGCGAATATCTTCGGGAGTATCTATAAACTCAATATTTTCCGGAAGATCCATAGCCTTAAAGGTATTGCGTGCCAAATCTAAAAAAGTACGTGCTTTACCTGTACCAAGATTATAAAGCCCTGAATCTTTCCGGTGATTTAAAAAGAAATGCAATACTTTTACCACATCCTTAACATATACGAAATCACGCATTTGCTCTCCATCTTTAAAATCAGGATTGTGTGAACGGAAAAGTTTCATTTTACCGGTTTCCTTTATTTGACGATGTGCATGAAAAATAACCGAAGCCATTCGTCCTTTATGGTATTCGTTGGGTCCGTAAACATTAAAAAATTTCAGTCCTACCCAAAAATAAGGTTGTTCATTTTGCTTTAAAGCCCATTTATCAAAATTATTTTTCGATTCACCATACGGGTTTAGTGGTTTTAAGTTTGGTACAAGGTCATGATTGTCGTCATAACCTAATTCGCCCATTCCGTAGGTAGCTGCTGATGAAGCATAAACAAGAGGTAAGCCGTATTGAACACAAGCATTCCATACTTTTTGTGTGTACCCAAGATTTAACTCATTAAAAATTGTAACATCAAACTCCGTAGTATCGGTGCGCGCACCAATATGAAAAATAAATTGAACGTATTTATGATTCTTGTTTAACCAATCAAAAAAATCATTGCGGTGAACTTTTTCCGTATAGATTTTATTTTCTAAGTTTTTATTTTTCAGAGTATTTGAAAAATCATCTACCAAAACTAAATCTTTAAAACCTTCGGTATTCAATTTTTGGACTAATGCACTGCCAATAAATCCTGCTGCTCCGGTTACAATTATCATAGTGTATTTTTTAAAATTTTGACAAAGTTACTTGAATTGTTTTTTATTTTAACAGATTTTTGATAAAAATTTGTTAATGCAATATTACGGATTGTTTATTTCAAGTGCAGATAATAATCAAATGCTTCAAAAATTTCTTTTTTATCAGCAGTTTGGTTTATTTTCACTTCGCCTATTGCTGACAATAAAGTAAAATTAATCTTTTCTTGCTCATTTTTTTTGTCGTGTTGCATTAATGCAAACAAATTTTCATAATCGCTTTTCTTAAAAAGCAATTTACCGTATAAAAATGTGATAAACTCAGTAATATCAAATAGCTTTTCCATCGGAAACATACATTTTTTATTTGATAAAACCGCATCAAATATCATCCCGAATGCAACTGCTTTACCATGCAGTAGTTCATTCGGGGTATCCAAAAAATAGCTTTCGAATGCATGTCCGAATGTGTGCCCAAAATTTAGTGCTTTGCGTATGTTTTTTTCGTATGGGTCGGTTTTTACAAAATATTTTTTAATATTTACCGATTGTTCAATCAGTTTTAATAGTTCATCGTAATCAATTTGTGCGGCTTTAATATCAAATACTTTTAACTTTTCATAGTGTGCTACATCATAGATTAAAGCGTGTTTTATCATCTCGGCATAGCCCGAAAGCATATTGTCTTTATCAAGCGTTTTTAGAAATTGAGGATAAATTAGTACTTTTTGCGGTGCATTAAAACAACCGATTTCATTTTTTAAGCCCATAAAATCAAAGCCTGTTTTTCCGCCTACCGATGCATCAACTTGCGATAAAAGTGTGGTAGGGATATTAATAAAAGCTATCCCGCGTTTAAAAGTTGATGCAGCAAATCCGCCCATATCGCCAATAACACCCCCGCCCAAATTAATTAAAAGCGATTTACGATTTGCCCCGTTTTTGCTTAAACTTTTCCAAATATAGCTAACAGTATCTATGTTCTTATTCGTTTCTCCACTTTTGATTTTTATTGGGAAATAATTATCGGGAAGTAAATTTTCTATTTCAGGCAAACAAAACTTCTCGGTATTTTCATCAATAAGTACAAAACATTTTTGTTGCTTATACTGTTGAAAGATGTTTAAAAAATCAGCTTTGTTATTGGTAAAAATTATATCTGAAAGCATACCTTTATTTTTTAAAATGCCAATGAATTATTACCTAAATTGAGCGATTATCTACTTCAATAAGTACCAATCTATTGAGCTAAAAAGATTTACAAAAAAAGGCTCAAATACCAACCGGTATTCTTACTTTTTTTCTAAACTTTTTAATCTCAATATCTTGGCACTTCTTTTTGTACATAATCGTTCAGTTTAGGTATGATTTTAATCATAACATGCTAAAAATCATATTTTTTTTATTACGTAATAAGTAATTTTGACACAAGTGTTTTATATTTTCGCAACAAAATTATAAAACAGATTTTTATTAAAAGATTTTTTAGTACCAAACTTTAAAAATTATCAGAATGTCAAACGATGCAGTAATAAACAAACTAATCGAACAATTTCAGGATACGGAAATAGCATTCAAAAGCAAATCGGATGCAGAATTAAGAAAAGCTCATTTCTTATTTAAGGTGATGGGGAATGCTTCATTGGTAAAAATAGGAAACGGACTTACTAAAATTGCCATTGGCATTGGTTTTCCTGTTGGTTGGGCTGCAAAACCCACACTTTATGCTCATTTTGTCGGTGGCGAAACCATTGATAAGTGCAATCCTGTAGTAAAAAAATTGGGCGAGTTTAATGTAAAAGCCATACTTGATTATTCGGTTGAGGGGACTGATGATGATAAAACCATTCAGTTAGCTCTTGAAGAAACCATACGCTCCATTAAAAATGCAGGGCAAAACCCGAACATTCCTTTTGCCGTATTTAAACCCACCGCTTTTGGGCGTAGCAGTATTTTAGAAAAAGCCAGTGAGGGTATTGAACTTAGCGAGGAAGAAAAACAGGAAGTACAAAAATTTAAAGACCGTATAAATACTTTGTGCAAAACTGCTTATGATAGTGATATTCCAATTTTGGTAGATGCTGAAGATACTTGGTTTCAAAATATTTTTGACGAAGTAGTTACCGAGATGATGGAAAAATACAACAAGAAAAAAGCCATTGTTTTTAACACTTATCAGATGTATCGATGGGATAGATTGGATATACTTAAAAAAGCTCATAAAGCGGCAACTGAGGGTGGATACTATCTCGGTGCTAAATTTGTGCGTGGTGCT
Organism: Bacteroidales bacterium; assembly: GCA_026988445.1. Classification (GTDB taxonomy): domain Bacteria; phylum Bacteroidota; class Bacteroidia; order Bacteroidales; family NBLH01; genus NBLH01. The sequence continues at coordinate 4,968 of JALSLF010000526.1, read as the reverse complement.
TACATGGAAAAAGAGCGCGCCCGTGCTGCCGAAAAGGGATACAAAGATCCTATCCAACCGGATAAAGAAGCTACCGACAGAGATTATAATCTGGCATTGAAATATTGTATTGAAAATATTGAAAATATTGTAGTTTTTAACGGTACTCATAATGAATACAGTAATGCCTACATGGCTCAATTGATGCAAGAGCACGGTTTGTCAAAAGACGACCCAAGGTGTTGGTTTTCGCAACTATACGGAATGAGCGATCATATTAGTTTTAATTTAGCACAAGAAGGCTATAATGTAGCTAAATATTTACCGTATGGTCCCGTTCGTCATGTATTGCCCTACTTATTGCGCCGTGCCGAAGAAAATACTTCGGTAAAAGGACAATCAAGTAGGGAATTACAATTAATTGAAAAAGAGGTAAAAAGAAGAAAGAGCATTAAATAATGACTTTGTGGGGACTATTGAAATAATACGCTTTGAAACTCACATATACTACAGTCTGTTATTTTAACAGACTGTTTTCACATACAACCGATATGCAAATCTTTGCATATTGCTATATATCATTTTTTTAGCTCAAATCTATGTTTAATTTTGTACCTTTGTACAGCTAAATCAAAAAAACAATCTAAAATTATTTTGTATGGATATTAATTCGTTGAAAACCATTGCCGAATGGTCATATAAACTTACTCCCATGTATCGCGGATATACAGATAAAATATTGTATATCAACGTAACAGACGGAACGATAAAAGAAAAAGATGTAGATCCGATGATGAAAGAAAAATTCATCGGCGGAAAAGGATACGGCTTAAAATTGCTCTGGGATGCTACAAAACCGGATACAAAATGGAACGATCCGGAAAATGAAATTATCATCAGCCCCGGACCTATTGCCGGTATTACTCAATATTCGGGAACGGGAAAATCTTTGGTTGTTTCCATATCTCCGCAAACAAATTCTGTTATGGACAGTAATGTAGGCGGTTATTTTGGTCCTTTTTTAAATTTTTCGGGATTTGATGCTTTAGAGTTGCAAGGAAAATCTGACAAAGATGTAATTATTATTATTGATGGAGAAACAGAAACCGTAAAAATAGTTGAAGCACCCGAAGGAACCAGTAATACGCATATACTTGCCCGTGAACTTACCGAAGCATTGGCAAATAGTGATGCAGGAAAAGATTTGGTAAAAATTTCCGTAGTATCTGCCGGAGTGGCTGCCGAAAATTCTTTAATCGGAATGTTAAACTTCTCATTTTACGACCCGAAACGTAAAGAGGTTCGATTTAAACAAGCAGGACGTGGCGGTATAGGTACTGTTTTCAGAGATAAAAAAATCAAAGCCATTGTTGCAAAAGTACCTAAAATAAGTGGTAATTTAAACAATGTGGCTGATATGAAGCCTATTATAGAGCGTGGTAAACGCTTTAACCGTGAAATGAAAGAATTGGACGAATCGCAAGCACAAATGCGTTCAAAAGGTACGGCTCACCTTACCAACATCATGAACGATTATGATTTGTTGCCCGTTAATAACTTTAAATACGGACATCATAAAGATGCTTATAAAATCCACAGTGATGTTTATAAAACTTATTTTACTCAGGGTGTACCCGATGGATGCTGGATAGGTTGTAACATGTCTTGTGCAAAAGGTGTGGATAATTATGAACTGAGAACGGGACCTTATAAAGGGCAAAAAGTTTTAGTTGAAGGACCGGAATATGAAACAGCCGCTTCCTTAGGTTCAATTATGGGTATTTTTAATCCCGATTTTACCATTGAGTCTAACTTCTATTGCGATACTTACGGTATTTGTACCATCACATGGGGTACTACCATGGGATTTTTAATGGAGTGTTATGAAGAAGGCATTTTAAATGAAGAGCGTACAGGAGGTATTAAATTAAACTTTGGTAACGCTGATGGGGCTATGGAATTATTGCACCAGTTGGCACGTGGCGAAGGTTTTGGGAAAATTGCAGGGCAAGGTGTTCGTAAATTAAAAGAACTGTTTGTTGAAAAAGGCTGGGGCGATGCGGATTTCTTAAACGATATCGGTATGGAAAACAAAGGTTTGGAATACTCGCAATACGTATCTAAAGAATCTTTGGCTCAGCAAGGCGGTTATGCCATGACCAATAAAGGCCCACAGCACGATGAAGCTTGGTTGATTTTTATGGATATGGTAAATAATCAAATCCCTACTTTTGAAGATAAAGCCGAAGCATTACATTATTTCCCAATGTTCCGTACATGGTTTGGTTTAATGGGCTTGTGTAAACTTCCATGGAATGATGTTGAGCCGGAGTCAAATGCAGAAACCGATGAACCTGCAAAAGTACCGGAACATGTTGATAATTATGTAACCATTTATAAAGCAGTTACAGGCAAAGATTTTGACAAAGAAGAACTGATTCGTCAATCGGAGCGTGTGTATAACTATCAGCGCGTGTTTAATTTGCGTAGAGGATACGGTACCCGTAAATACGATGCACAGCCTTATCGTGCCGCAGGACCGGTAACTAAAGAAGAATATCTTTCGTTAGAAGAACATTATGATAAACAAATGAAAGAAATTATCGGCATAGATCCGGCAGGTAAAAGCATTGAAGAAAAAATGGAAATTACCCGTAAACACCGCGAAGAACAATATGAAAAATTATTGGATGCGGTTTATGAACGCCGTGGTTGGAACAAAAACGGAGTACCTACTATTGAACATATGAAAAAATTGGGTATGGATTTACCTGAGGTAATTGAAACAATTACTCCTTTTCAATAAAAGTTTAAAAAAAAAGCCGCTTTCAGCGGCTTTTTTTTAATGGAGCGATTATCTACTTCAATAGACCACTATACATAATCGCTTAATTTAAGAATTTATTTAGCCGGCTCTAAAACCAGTTTTCCTTCTGCGGTTTCAATAATTTCATTCCGGTTCATCATCTGTTTGCGATATTTTCCTGTATTATACAATGGAGCTTGATCATCATAATGTTTGCTCATTATTCTTCCCGACTGTCCGGTAGGAATAACACTTATGGCATTGTCTAAATCGGCAAAATCGATTAAAGTACGTTGCGAAGGTCCGTAAGTAGCTTTGTAAAAACCCGAACCATTAAAATTAAAACTAATATTATTAATTATTTGACTGCCTCCAAAAACACCAAAAGGTCCTACATTAAAAATTTTAGCAAGTAGCCCACCTTGCCTTCCCATAGGATGTTTATGTTCTAAAAAGTGAACCTTTTCCCATTTCCATTGCTCAATATCACTTCCTAGCTGAGCTTCTAACTCTTTAATACTTTGGGTAAATGATAAATTAAAAATATCACTTCTTCTTTCAATTTTTTCAGTATTTATATTGTCCCACCAAAGAGAGCTATCGTTAGAAAAAAGTGAAGTATAAGTCCGGTGCATCATGTGTGTTGATACAATTTTCTCAAAATCTATATCTCCTAATTCATCTTTAAAAGTATTTTCAAGTACTTTATAAAGAAGTTTATAATATATTACAGGAGCAGTTGCATCTGCCCGATGATTCCCTTCCCATTGATTAAGAATATCGTAAGCTTTTTGCGAAACATCATTCAAATTACTTTTGTCAACTTTTGATAATATTTTTTTAGCTTCCCGCACATGAAGTTTTGATATTAAATCGGTTTGCATAATTTTTAAGGATTCGATATCCCATTTTTTGTCCTCATTAAGAAAATGCACAATTCTATTAGCTCTGTTTTCCGATGCATAATAGCCCGGATACAAAATTCCGGCAATTGTATCCGGTTGATTATTTGCCGAATACACATAGCCCCAAGGTGGATTTATAGCTTGCGGATTATCTTTAAAATCGTAAAAACCCAAAAATTCATCTTTTCCGCTTGAACCGTCTAAAATCAGATTGGCTTGTACATGTGGCGGACGTTTAATCAGCTTTCCTGCAGCCCACCATGCAATATTTCCTTCTTTATCACCATACATTACATTTAAACCGGGTGCTGCAATTAAGCTTGCTGCATAAGCCACATCTTCAAGTTTTCGGGCATGATTTATTTTATAAAATGCTTCTAAAATTCGTGTTTTTGTTTGATTAAAAGTCCACCAAACGGCTATTGGGTCGCTTTTTTTATCAGTACTTGATAAAACATCAGTCATAATAGGCCCATGACGGCTAATTTTAATCGTAAAATCAATATCATCGGCATCTTTTACTTTAATCGTTTCATGCACTATTTGTAAATCTTCCCAATGGTCTTTAAACCAAACCTGATTGGGATTATCCGGATTAAGTTTTTCGCGAAACATATCCAAATCATCATTTTCAAACATGGTCAACCCCCATGCAACATCCTGATTATGACCTAATAAAGCAAAAGATATTCCTGCCAGATAATTCCCGTAAATACTGTATCCCGGATACACAATATGTGCTTCGTACCAAACTGCCGGTTGTGCATAGCCTATGTGGGTATCGTTGGCAAATAACACCTTTCCTGATTTTGATTTTTGAGGAGATAAAACCCAACTGTTACTGCCAATTAATAAAGGTACGGGTAAACCCTTAATTATCTGTTCTATTTTGTCGGCAAAAGCCAATGTACTGTCAATATTCGGATAATTATATATTCGTTTAGCTCCCAGAATGTAATTAATGGCGAAGTCTTTTAAATATTTATCACCCAACTTCTGTTCAATTTTAGTCATTAAAGGATCAATTTTAAAAGCTGCCTGAAAAGTATAAGCCATATAACCTGCCATCATATACATATCTTCAATAGTATAATGTTCTTTGGGTATCCCAATCATCACAAACTCAACAGGAAAACTTCCCTCATCAATATATTGATTAATACCCGCTATATAGGCTTTTGCCGCCTCAGCTATTTCAGGATTTTCATGAAAATAAGCTTTAATGCTTTCTTTTGCCGTTTTTCGCAGCATTAAAGAGCGGAAAAATTTATCGGTTTC
>JALSLF010000525.1 GCA_026988445.1 Bacteroidales bacterium | reverse complement strand
GACAAACAAAAGTTTTCGGCACAAGCCCTCCCGAAACACTTTGTTATCGTGATTAATTCGGCTATGGCACCTGTTTTGTTGCCACGCACACGGACCTCCTGCATTGAATCTCTCTCTCTCTCTGTAAACAGTGTATTTGCTCTATTTGTTTATGTTTACTTATTATTTTCAATTTTAAGCCGGTATTTAACTTGGTAAAACTTTACTATTTTTCTATATTTGGATTATTAATTTGTTTGTAAAAACAAAGTAAAAGAATAAACAGATACAAAACAATAGCCCCTAAGGGGCTAATTTTGATTTTTTTTTATGAAAACTCCCAAAAATGAAATAGCAAAGCAATTTATTTTGGAGCAAACTTTTAATAAGGATAAGCTGGATTATAAAATTGCCGAATATTATAGTGAAGTTCTACGGCATTTAGAGAGTATGAGCCGCCAATGCATGTGGATTTTTGATTATTGCCAAAATAATTTTTATTACCTTTCAAAGAATACCGGTTTTTATAGAAACGATGAATACCTAAAAGTTTCTGAAAATGGTTTTGATTATTTTATTCGGAATACGCATCCAGATGATGTTTTGTATGTTCTTTCTATTCAAAAAACTGCATGGAATTTTCTGAAAAAACTTAATAGGAGTGATTTGCTTACGGATTATAAAATCGTTTTTACATTTCGTATTCAAAATGCATTGGGTCATTATGTTTTTGTAAGCCAGCAAGTAAAAGTAATCGCAACAGACGAATTTAATAATATTTGGTTGGCACTTGGTTTAATTGAAGAGATAAACAGCAAGCTTGTTTTTTTGCCTTATATTGAGAATACTGCTGATGGTAAACGTATTGCTTTGGATAATTTGATAAAGCATAAGCAAGATTATGCAGCACCTGTTCTGTCAAATAAAGAAATGGATTTGTTGGTTTATCTTGCCCATAATCTCAAACAAATAGAAATTGCAAAGCGGATGAATATTTCGTTACATACTTTAAAAAATCACCGGAAAAGTTTATACAGGAAACTGCATGCTACCAGTAAACAAGAAGTTATTAAGAATGCCTATTATTTGCGTATTATTGATATTGATTGATGTGATTTCAATAGTATTTATTTCTCTCCAAAACAATACAAAAAACCATCTCTTGAAGCTACATATATTCTTTTATTGTAAACAAAGGGTGTAGCTTCTATTGAGCCGGTAGCATAATGAGCTAATAGCTTGAATTTCATTTTTTCATCATGTTCAAACAAGTAAATACCTTTATAGGTAGCTGCTATAATTTTATTCCCAACAATAATGGGTGTAGAAATAGAAGGTCCTGTTTTGTATTTAAAAATTAACTTAGGTTTTTTGTATTTATGTTTTTTATTAGGTCCTTTTACTTTAATACCTTTTACGGTTTTATCTGTATTAATTACATACAGGTTTTCGTCAATAGCAGTAAAAACAGCAATGTGAGGAATATTTTTGGTAGCAAAAGTCTTTCCGCTACTTAAATTAAAGCTGTCTTGTTTTGCCAGATAATAATCATTAACACTTACCGAGCCGATAATTCCGCCATGCCAAAAAACAAAAAAATTATCTTTAACCGGAAAATACCAAATAACAGAGCTGTCCGGCGACTTAGCAGGATTTAATTTGAACACTCCGCCTTTACCGCTGATGTATTCTTTTTCTAATGAAACTAAAATGCAATTGTCGTGTGTTACAATTGGCGAGCCGTCCATATCGGAACCGGTAAAAAATTCCCAATCTAACTTTTTTGTATTAAGATTATATCCGTAAACATGTCCCGAACCGGAGGTTACGTATATTCTGTTTCCTAACCTACTCGGTGAAGATTCGGTAACTAAGTTCCCACGATGTTTAATAATATCGCTCTTTTTATACAAAGTATCCTGAAAAATAATTTCGGGTTGTAAAATACCATCTTTTATTTTAGCTTTTTTCGGGTTTGGATTAAATACGGTAAATAACGCATTTTCTAAACCGATATAAGCCGTATCGTTAATTATTAATGAAGATGCATCTACATCTCTACTATAACTTCGGGTACGTGTACTGTTTAGTTGCCAAACAAGCTTCCCTGTAATGAATGAAACGGCTCGATAGCTGGGTACAACTTTACTGGCAAGTGATTTATTGTTTCCTTTCCGGCTGCCTTGCATAATAAGGTATCTATCCGTTATAGTATCTGCATAAGGATTTACCCAAAAGGTTCCGGTTCCTTTCAGCACATCGTCAAATTCATATTGCCAAATAATTTTACCTGTTTTTGCATTGATTTTTTTTAAGTGATGATCAAAAGCACCTTGAATTAGATATAAATTAGTGTCTTGTTTAATCATTAGTGGCTGCCCTGTCCAACCGGCACCCGACCATGATTTTAAAGTACTTCCCACGCGTGTAGTGCCCGTGCCTAATTTTATGCGCCAAATAAGTTGAAGTTTTGAAGGTGCTTCATTTCCGTAATAATTTCTTTTTTCATTTCCTAAAAAAGTAGGGTTTATTATTTTGATATGATCAGCAAGCAGCAAAGAATCGCTAATACTTATTTTCTGTATTATTGTGTCTTTTGTTTCGGTCTTTTTATTATCGTCATCTTCATGTGTTGTATTACATGAATGCAGTAAAAACGAGGCAATAAAAAAAGCCCAAAGAATGGGCTTAATATATATTTTTTGTATCATGTGTTTTTATTCAAAAATGTGAGTAGTAGCTGTTGACGACATTTTAATCATCTCATCATATTCTTCATCCGTTAAATCATTATAGTAGAAATTAACCGGATTAACAGGTTTTCCGTTAATTCTTACTTCATAATGTAAGTGAGGACTTGTAGATAAACCGGTGCTTCCCACATAACCGATAATATCTCCGCGTTTCACTTTTTGTCCGGGCTTTACTATATATTTTTTCATGTGCCCGTAGAGTGTTAAATATCCGTAGCCGTGATTAATCCGAACGCAATTACCGTATCCTCCTGCCCAATCGGCACGTACAACAATACCATCACCTGCCGCATGAATTGGTGTTCCACGCGGAGCAGTTAAATCAACTCCGGTATGTAGTTTTCTTATTTTATAGATGGGGTGAATTCTATATCCGAATGCAGAACCAAAACGGGTAAGCTGGTCAAGAGCTATAGGTTGAATTGCCGGAATGCTGGCAAGCATTTTTTCTTTGTCTTTTACTAAGTCAATAATTTCATCAAAAGATTTTGATTGTACTACCAATTGTTTAGATAAAATATCTAATCTTTTGGCGGTATTGGTTAATAATTCAGCATTTTCATATCCTCTATAAGCTTTGTATCTGTCGGTACCACCAAAACCGGCTTTACGAACCGATTCGGGAATCGGGTTTGCTTGAAAAATTCTTCGATAAACATTATCATCGCGTTTTTCAATTGCTAAAAGTTTATGTTCGGCTTCGGTCATTTTAAGATTTAAATGATCAAATTCAAGCAGTAAAGCTTCTTTTTCTTCTTCAAGCTGAATATCTATCGGTAACGGAAACAGAAATGAGGATACTGTAAACAATAATACGCCAATTATCATTGAGGCTGCAAATCTTGGTAGAAAATACTTATAAATACTTGTTTTTAGGTCAAATTCTACCTTTTTATATTCTAATGTTTCCGGATCAAACTGAAACTTATATTTTCCCATTTTTTCTTTATAATATTTTCGGAATCAGGTTACAATCTATTAAAAGCAAAGCAAATGTAATAATTAATTTTAATTATACAAGCGTTTTTTGTTTTTTTTGTAAATAAAACTGTACTTTATTATAACATCAATAATTATACCAATTATAAAAATCTGATATTTGCATAATGCAATATGTTGATAATAAGTATTTTATGTGATTATTTCTTGATTTGTGTTTTATAGCAAAGAAATCAACTTTTTATCAACAATTTTGAATAAACTTTTGATAACAATAGCTTTATTAGTGATTAATAGACTTTAGTTTGTGATAAGTGGTTGCATGAATAAAAAAACTTAAGACGGATGTTTCGGTTATAATCAGTTCGCAAGTGCCCCTTTGTCTGTAATTAATAAATATTTTGAAATTAATAAATAAAAAAGTTTTTTCAAATATCGAAATTTAAGTAAAATTCGGTACTTTTGAGCACTTTTTAAATAATTGAACAGCATGATGACTTCAAATGAGTTAAGAAATCGTTTTTTAGAATTTTTCAAAAGCAAAAAACATAAAATTGTTCCTTCGGCACCTATGGTGGTTAAGAATGACCCGACATTGATGTTTACCAATGCGGGAATGAATCAATTTAAGGATATTTTTTTGGGACAAAGCCCTATAAAAGATAAGCGCGTTGCCGATTCGCAAAAATGTTTAAGAGTTTCAGGCAAACATAACGACTTGGAAGAGGTAGGGCATGATACTTATCATCACACCATGTTTGAAATGCTTGGGAACTGGTCGTTTGGCGATTATTTTAAAAAAGAAGCCATAGAATGGGCTTGGGAATATTTAACCTGTGTGCTTAATATACCTAAAGACAGGCTTTATGCTACTGTTTTTGAAGGTGCTAAAGAAGACGGTTTAGATGCTGATGATGAAGCAAAAAACTTTTGGTTGAATTATTTACCTGAGGATCGAGTATTGTACGGTTCTAAAAAAGATAATTTCTGGGAAATGGGCGATACAGGTCCTTGCGGTCCCTGCTCTGAAATTCACATAGATATTCGTTCGGATGAAGAACGAAAAAAGATAAAAGGAAGTGAACTGGTAAATAAAGATCATCCATTAGTGATTGAGATTTGGAATCTGGTTTTTATCCAATTTAACAGGAAAGCCGATTCCTCTTTAGAGCCTTTGCCTATGAAACATGTTGACACCGGAATGGGTTTTGAACGTTTGGCAATGGTTGTACAAGGAAAACAATCAAATTATGATACGGATATTTTTCAACCGATAATACAGAAAATTGCCAAAATTTCTGGTTTCACCTACGGTAAAGATGAGCAAAAGGATATTGCCATGCGTGTTATGGCAGATCATTTACGAACTATTTCTTTTGCTATTGCGGATGGTCAATTACCTTCAAATAATAAAGCGGGTTATGTAATTCGCCGAATTTTGCGCCGTGCGGTACGTTATGCTTACACTTTTTTAAATCTTCAAGAACCGAGTATCTATAAATTACTGCCTGTATTAATTGAGGTGATGGGCGATGCATATCCTGAGTTGGAAAAACAAAAAAATATTATCGAAAAAGTTATTAAGGAAGAGGAGAATGCATTTTTAAAAACTTTGGATGTAGGTATTCGCCTGTTGGATCGCATTATTGAAAAAACAAAATCGGCTGATTATAAGGTAGTTAGCGGTAAGGAAGCTTTTGAATTATACGATACATATGGTTTTCCTTTAGATTTAACCGAATTAATTTTACGTGAGCAAGATTTGATTGTAAATCGACGTGAGTTTGATGAAGAAATGGCAGCCCAAAAATCTCGTTCAAAAAAAGCTGCTTTAGCAGAAACGGATGACTGGGTAATTCTAAGCGAAGATGATGAGGAAGAATTTGTAGGTTATGATTATTTAGAGACAAGTTTAAAAATTACGCAATACCGGAAAGTAAAAATTAAAGGGAAAGAATTGTATCAATTGGTGTTTAACATAACTCCTTTTTATGCCGAAGGCGGTGGTCAGGTAGGAGATACAGGATATATTGAGAATGAGAATGAGCGAATTGAAATTATAGATACTAAAAAAGAGCACAATCAAATTATTCATATTGTTAAAGAATTGCCAAAATTTCCGAAAAGTAAATTTAAGGCAGTTGTTAACCGTGTAAAACGCAAACTTACCGAAGCTAATCACTCCGCTACTCATTTGTTGCATTATGCTTTGCGTAAAGTTTTAGGCGAACATGTAGAGCAAAAAGGTTCTTTGGTAAATGACAAGCACTTGCGTTTTGATTTTTCGCATTTTAAGAAATTAGAGAAAGATGAAATCCGAAGAGTAGAGTTATTGGTTAACGACTTAATTCGCCAAAATATTAAATTGGACGAAAAGCGTAATATGCCGATACAAAAAGCCCGTGAAATTGGTGCAATTTCATTATTTGGTGAAAAATACGGTGATGTGGTACGTGTGGTAAAATTTGGTGACTCTGTGGAGTTTTGCGGAGGTACACATGTTCGTGCAACGGGTGAAATCGGTTATTTTATAATTACGGCAGAATCAGCTACCGCTGCAGGTATTCGAAGAATAGAGGCTTTAACATCAATGAATGCTGAAAAATACATTAATAAGCAGATGGATGTTTTAGATGATGTAAAATCGTTGTTTAAAAATCCAAAAAATTTGCATCAATCGGTATCTGCTTTAATTGATGAAAATGCCAAATTAAAAAAACAAATAGAAGTTTTTCAGAAAGAAAAATCAAAAGGGTTAAAAACCGATTTAATAAAAAATCTTAAAGAAATAAACGGAATTAATGTAATTGTAAGTGAAGTTCCGGTGGACTCTGCCCAAACGCTTAAGGATATTGCTTTTCAGTTAAAAGGAGAAGTTGAAAACCTGTTTTTGGTATTGGGAAGTAAAATTAACGGAAAGGCAAACCTTGCCGTTATGATATCGGATAATTTAGTGAAGGATAAAGGCTTACATGCAGGGAATATAATTAGGGAAATTGCCAAAGAAATACAAGGTGGGGGAGGTGGACAGCCCTTTTTTGCTACTGCCGGAGGTAAAAACCCCAACGGTATAAAGAACGCTTTGGATAAGGCATTAAACTTTATTCGTTAATTTGGTAATGTTCCAGTTGAACTGTGCAGTTAAAGTATGATTTTATTAAATTTTTGAAATAGATATGTGGTTGTTAATAAAAAAGTCCTCATCATAATGAGGACTTTTTTAATGACTAATCTTGTTTATTAGAAGGTGTGCCTACATGACCGGGATCTTCCGTATAGCCGTACATCCGGTCTAACTTAATTTTATATTTTGCTTTTAAGAAGCGTCTTTTTACTTTAAGTGTTGGTGAAAGCTCACCTGTCTCGGGTAGCCATTCTTGACATGTTAATTCAAACTTTTTCAACTGTTCATGTCTTCCTAAACGTTGGTTTAAAGTATCTACTTCTTGTTGAAAACGTGCAATTACTTTAGGATTTTGAATTAAATCTTTATTATCTCTAAATTTTATTTTATGAATAGAGCACCAGTCGTGTAAATATTCAAAAGAAGGACAAATAATAGCGGCTGCAAATTTTTCGCCGGCACCTACAACCATAATTTGTTCGATGAAATTTGATTCTTTAAAAACATTTTCAACTACTTGAGGCGCTACATATTTACCGGTAGAAAGTTTAAACATTTCTTTTTTACGATCGGTAATTTTCAAGATATTGTGTTCTAATAAAACGCCTATATCTCCGGTATGGAACCAACCTTCTTCGTCAATAACTTCTTTAGTTTTTTCAGGGTCTTTATAATAGCCCAACATCAGGCTGGGACCTTTCATTAAAATTTCACCGTCGTCGGCAATTTTTACTTCTACATTTTCTAATACCGGTCCTACGGTACCAAACTGGATATAAGGATATTCTGTTTGATTAACCGCAATAACAGGCGATGTTTCGGTTAATCCGTATCCTTCTTGAACAGGAATTCCTGCTGCGTGGAATATTCTGGCTAAACGGGGTTGAAGCGCTGCACCTCCAGAAATTACAACTTTTACATTACCTCCTAATGCTTCTCTCCATTTAGAGAAAATTAGTTTATCGGCAATTTTAAGTTTTAGGGCATATATTGGACCATTGGCATTATTTAATTCATATTTTAAGCCTAAATCAACTGCCCAGAAAAATAATGATTTTTTAATTCCCGTCAGTTCTTTACCCTTCATAATAATTTTATCGTAGAGCTTTTCTATTACGCGAGGTACAGCGGCAAATCCATGGGGTTTAATTTCGCGTAAATTATCTCCTATTGTATCGATACTTTCAGCATAATAAATTGGGCAACCGTTGAATTGAAACAAGTAATTTACCATACGCTCAAAAACATGGCAAAGGGGTAAAAAACTTAAGACTTTTTCGTCGGATGTTAAAGGTAAAATATGCTTTGTGCCATGAACATTACTGATGAAATTTTTATGACTTAACATTACTCCTTTAGGTAATCCGGTAGTACCTGATGTGTAGATTATTGAAAACAAATCATTTTCATCAACCGAAGCTTTAATTTCAGGTAATTTAGTTTCAAACTTTTCTTTGTTTTGTTTTCCCAACTCTATAATTTCCATCCAATTCGGGGCACCTTCAATATTATCAAAGGTATAGAGTTTTTCAATCGTACCTACTTCATCAACTATAGGTTTAATTTTTTGATACAACTCTTGCGAAGAAACAATCATAATTTTTG
>JALSLF010000524.1 GCA_026988445.1 Bacteroidales bacterium | reverse complement strand
GACTTGTCCACCAAATAGTATCGCGTGTGATATCGTCTTCAACAATATATTTGTCTTTTGGAGAGCGACCGGTGAAGATTCCTGTCATAACATTAACTGCATCTAATTCAGTTAATTGACCTTTTTCATAACCTTCTAATTTAGGGTCTGTTTCTAATTCAAACAATTCTTCGTACGAAGGATTGTATAAAATCTCTTTTACGTCTTTAATACCGTATTTGCTTAAATCTAGGTTTTTGTTCATGTTTTTGTATTTTCGTTAGTATTTTTGCAAAAGTAGTAGAAAATTGGAAGTTGCAAAATTTTCATACCATGATATTTAACACACTTAATTTTATTTCATTTTTGAACGCGGATGATAATCTATAATTGTTTGTTTAAGATATTCTTTTGATAAATGCGTGTATATTTCGGTAGTGGTAATTGATTCATGCCCCAACATTTCTTGTACTGCGCGTAAATCTGCTCCACCATCCACCAAATGTGTGGCAAATGAATGCCGGAAAGTGTGCGGACTAATATTTTTTTGAATATCTGCTTCTTTTGCAAGTTCTTTTACGATTAAAAAGATCATATTGCGCGTCAGCTTTCTACCACGGCGATTTAAAAATAAAAAATTTTCATACTCTTTTTTAATATCCAAATGTACTCTGTATGATTTTATGTATAAATCAATTTCTGTTTTCATTTTTTTTGATACGGGTACCAATCGTTCTTTATTTCCTTTTCCGTTAACTTTTACAAAGTCTAAATCAAAATATAAATCGGTAATTTTCAAATTAATCAATTCCGATACACGTAAACCGCAACTGTATAATGTTTCAATGATTGCCCGGTTTCTGTGCCCTTCGGGTTTGCTTAAATCTATGGCGGCTTCAATACGGTCGATTTCATCAACAGATAAAAAATCAGGAAGTTTATTGCCGATATTGGGCATTTCCAGTAATTTGCTTGGGTCTGTATCTATTTTATCAGATATTAAAAGATATTTGTAAAAGGCTCGAATACCTGAAATAATTCGCGCTTGGGAACGCGGACTGATTTTTCTTTGGTATTTTTCTTGATAATCTGCATTCAAGTAATCAATAAATTTACGTAAAATAAACGAATCCTTATTGGAACCGTTTAAATATAATTTTTCGTTTTCTGTTTTATTTTCATTTTTATCGTCCAGAAAATTTTGAAGCATTTCTAAATCATGCATGTATGCTTCAATTGAGTTTTTCGATAATGACTTCTCAATTTGAAGGTAGGCTTTGAAATTATCTATTTCATCAATGAGCATAATAAATTTATAATTTCTCTATTTCATCAAAAGAAAGCCCTGTTTCTTTTTGAATTTCATTTATGTTTTCACCATATTTTTTCATTCGTTTTGCAAGTTTAATCATTGCGGCTTTTGCTCTTTGTTTTTCCTTTTCAGCTCTTTGTTTTTCCTTTTCAGCTCTTTGTTTTTCTGCTTCGGCTCTTTGTTTTTCTTTTTCAGCTCTTTGTTTTTCTATTTCCTTTTCTTTTTCAATCTCCTCTTTTTGTTTTGCTAATTTTTCAACTAATCGTTCTTTATCTGCTAATTCTTCAAGAATATCGTCTTCAATATTCATAACTTCTCTAATGTCCGGGTCAGCTAAGGCACTGGTTAATCTTCTGATAACTTCTTGAAATTCTTTCGGGTATTTTTCAATATTAACATCAACTTCGTGTATATCGCTTTGTTCAAAAACACTTAAAACCTGCTCTAATTTTGTTCTGTGTCTTTTCTTTTTTATGGCTTGAATTTGTATAATAATGCTATCGTGTGTTAAACTTTCAATAAAATGTTCTTTTCCTTTCAAAATATCTTTTGTAGCATGATCAATATATTGCCTTGCAACTTTAATAATAGGGGTGCTGCTAAAATTATCAAGCGAGTATCCAAGAAAATATATGCTTATAATAGGTAAAGCAATTGTGCCTTTGTTCGTTTTTATTACATTATCTTTATGTGCGTATTGCATACCGAGATATCTTCGGAATCGCATAATATCTGTTGCTAATTTGGCTTTTTGCAATTCAATAAGTACAATATGTTCTTTGCCGGTTTTGTCTTTAATTTTTGCTTTAAAATCAATACGGTAAACGGTAAAATTTTTTTCTTTTAAATCGCTTGTATATTCTTTTGGTTTCAGTTCAATTTCAATAACTTCTAATTCAATAAGGGCGGATATAAGTAATTTGGCAATACGCGTATCTTCCATGAGGTATTTAAAAACCACATCGTAAATAGGATTTGCTACTTTTACTATTTTGCTCATAATTATTGCCTTTTATGCAAAGATACGAAATTTGCAATAAAATTTAAAAGATTTGTTTTTCGTATGAACATTCTGATTATTTTTGCATAAAAAAAATTGTTCAATGAATATTTTAATCATCAATGGTCCAAATTTAAACCTTTTGGGTACAAGAGAGCCTGCAATTTATGGTAATAGCTCATTTACTGAGTATCTGGAAGATTTAAGAAAACAATTTCCCGATGAACATATTGATTATTTTCAATCAAATTACGAAGGAGATATAGTTGAACGTCTGCATAAAGCCGATGATATTTACGATGGTATTATTTTAAATGCAGCTGCATATACGCATACCTCTGTAGCAATTGCCGATGCAATAGCCGGAATATCTGTTCCCGTGATTGAAGTGCATATTTCGAATATTTTTAAGCGCGAAAGTTTTCGTCATAAATCCTATATTGCACCTTATTGTAAAGGCAGTATAAGTGGCTTTGGTTTAGATAGTTATCGTTTGGCATTATTGAGTTTTAGTAAAAGATAAAAAAATGAAAATAAATACACGCAGAAAACCGGACTGGTTAAAAATAAAGTTACCACAAAAGGATGCTTATTCGGAAGTAAAGCAATTGGTTAAAGATAATAATCTTCATACCATTTGTACCAGCGGTTCTTGTCCGAATCTGGGCGAATGTTGGGATGCAGGAACGGCTACCTTTATGATTTTAGGAGATATTTGTACGAGGGCATGTAAATTTTGTGCGGTAAAAACAGGAAAACCTTTGCCGGTTGATAAAAATGAGCCGGTAAAATTAGCACGTTCCATAAAATCATTAAAATTAAAACATTGTGTAATAACTTCGGTTGATAGAGATGATTTACCCGATTACGGTGCTTCTTTTTGGGCAGAAGTAATAACGCAAATAAAAAAGTACAATCCAAATACAACTATTGAGGTCTTAATTCCTGATTTTAACGGGAAAACAGAGCTTGTTCAACAAGTAATTAATGCTCAGCCTGATGTTATTTCGCATAATTTGGAGACTGTTCGCCGTTTAACACCGGAAATAAGAACAAAAGCAAAATACGATACCAGCCTTAAAGTATTAAAATATATTGCTGATGCGGGTGTTCGAGCAAAGTCCGGTATTATGCTGGGAATTGGCGAAACTTTTGAAGAAGTTGTGGAAACAATGGACGATTTGCGTGCGGTAAACTGCGAGGTAATGACTATTGGGCAATACTTGCAAGCTACCAAGCAAAATATGGAGGTAAAAGAATATGTAAAGCCCGAAGTTTTTGCCGAATATAAAAGAATAGGTTTAGAAAAAGGCTTTCGTTTTGTTGAAAGTAGCCCTTTGGTACGTTCGTCATACCATGCAGAAAAGCATGTTTTGTAGTTTGTTCAATAATTTATTATCTTTGTTTAAAGGCTGTTTATATGGAAGATGTTTTAAAGAAATACAATCAATTAGAAGATCCTTTTCTTCAAAAGCAAGTATTGGATTTTATTGATTATCTTTTAAAAGTTGAAAAAGATAAAAAATCTTTTAATGCCAAGGATTTTAAAGAAGCTATTCTAAATGTATCTACATGGAGTGATGAGGATTTGATGATTTTTGATGATATTTACAAGAATTTTAATCAATGGACAATCCGAAAATTATAGTTGATACATCTATTTTTATAGAATACCTTAGAAAAAAGGATAAAACGAAAACATTATTGTATAGTGTTATAGATAATTATCGTTTGAACGTATCTTCTATTACTGTTTTTGAATTATTCGCAGGAGCGACTACCGAAGATAAGAAAAAAGATATTGATTTATTGTTATCGGAAGTAATAGTTATACCTTTTTTTTATAAAACAGCACTATTTGCCAGTCAGATTTATAATCTTCTTCGAAAGAAAAACAGGCTTGTTGAGTTTAGAGATATTTTTATTGCAGTAACTGCTCTTAGCTATAATATGCCTTTGTTTACGTTGAATAAAAAACATTTTAAGTACATTGATGAATTAATACTTATCTAATTATTTTTTATGTCTCAAAATTTTCAATTTAAAGATTTGGGCTTAAGTCCGTATAAAAAGGTTTGGGATTATCAAACGATTTTATTTAATACTTTGCTCGAAGAAAAGGCTTGCGGCGAGCAAGGACAAAACCGTTTGCTTTTTTGCGAACATCCACATGTTTTTACCATAGGTAAAAGTGGTGATTTGAATAATTTATTGATTGATAAACACATACTTAGCCAAAAGAAAATTGAATATTATCATATTGATAGAGGAGGGGATATTACCTACCACGGACCGGGACAATTAGTTGCTTATCCGATTTTTAACTTAGACAGTTTTGGCATTGGCACGCGTGAATATGTTTATCGTTTAGAAGAATTGATTATTGCTTCAATGAAAGAATTCGGCATAGAATGTTCCCGTTTGGAGGGTGCTGCCGGAATTTGGATTGATTCAGATATACCTGCAAAAAGCCGGAAAATTTGTGCAATTGGTGTGCGAAGCAGCCGAAGAGTTACCATGCACGGTTTGGCACTTAATGTGAATACCGATTTGTCTTATTTTAATTATATCAACCCTTGTGGCTTTACCGATAGAGGAGTTACTTCCATGCAAAAGGAATTGGGTATGCGAGTTGATTTTGAAAAAGTAAAAGCTACTGTTTTAAAATATTTTCAAGTGTTTTTTGTCTAAATTATGTGATTTTGAAGTTAAACCTAAATTGAGCGATTATCTACTTCAATAGCTTGGCGCTTCTTTTTGTACATAATCGCTCAATTTAGGTTAAAATTTACTGTTTATTCCGTTTACCGGAAAAATGTTCCAATCTCATCTTCTGCAATTTGAAGTGGTTTAAACTTTTGAACGTCATGAAGGACTTCAAAACGTTTGCACTTAAAAAAGCAAAAACGTTCAAATGTCCTTTCGGACGATTTGAAGTTTTTTCCAAATTATTTGTTTAAAGCTACGCAAAAGCTCTTTCAATCATTAGCATAATAGATACTCCGAGACCTGCACCGGAAAGCACCAAAGTCCAATCGCGCATTTTTACTTTTAAATAACGAAAAGAAAAAGATGCAGCCGCCAGTATGATTAATACAATTACAATCTGACCTAATTCCAATCCTAAATTAAAGGCAAATAAGGGTTTTACAATACTTTGTTCCATTCCAAGTAAACTTTTTAAATAATTTGAAAAGCCCAAACCGTGAATAAGTCCGAAGAACAGTGCTGTAAGATATTTAAAATGATGCAAGCGCGAAGAAAAATCTTGTGATTTTGTAGCAATATTTCCAATTGCTGTAATAAAAATGGTTAAAGGAATTAAAAATTCAATAATACTTGCATCAATATTTACAATATTTAAGGTAGCCAGTGCTAATGTTGTGGTATGCCCTATGGTAAAGGCTGTTACCAAAATTAATACTTTTTTCCAATTTGCAAACCGGTAAACAGCGGTTAAAGTTATTATAAATAGTATATGGTCAAAAGCCTGATAATCAATAATGTGGTCAAAGCCAAGTCCTAAATAAATTCCAAATAAAGACATGATAATTTTTATTTTCAAAAGTCAATATTTTTGTACAAAAGAAGGAAACTCTTATTATGTTGTAAAACATAAACCGGATATGTTGTTATCAGTGAAGTAGTTTACACAGTTAATATCTGAAAAATTTTAAAAAACTGTAATATATTTTACTGAAAAGTGGAGAAAAGTTTACTGATACCTATATTTAGTGGTGTGCAAACAAGTTTTAATAATTTAACACAATTTAACAATATCTGATAAAAATTTTTAATAATTTTACATAATAATATATGGGCTATGAATTTTAAACTAATATCTATTTCGTTAACAATTTTTATTTTTGGATTTTGTGTTGCTCATACCTTAAATGCAAAAGCAACTTATCATCCGGTACATGTGTCTTACACCAATGTAGAGTATGATAAGCAAACAAAAGAATTTAAAATGTTGTTCAAGATTTTTGTTGATGATTTTGATAAAATCCTTCAACAGAAATACGGGGTCAATTTAGAGTTGCAAGCCGGAAAAAAGAAAGCCGGTTATCAAGAATATGTAAGCAAATATTTATCGGAACACTTTAAAATATTTGCAGGGAATAAGGAAATTACAAAGAACAAATTAAAATTTTCACATTCGGAGATACGGGAAAAAGCAATTTGGTTGTATTATAATTGTAAATATAACGGAAAATCAGCTAAGTTTGAAATTTGGAACTCTTTAATGACTGATTTATATCGTGACCAAACAAATTTATTGATTTTTACTTATTTAGATAACCAAACGGCATTTAGGTTTACAAATAAACTAATCGTTGAGAAAGTATCTTTTTAACAGATAATTGAAATAAGACAAAATGAAACTCAAATACAATATATTAATAATTTTACTGATTTTTTCTGCAAATGTTTATGCTACGCATAATAGGGCAGGAGAGATAACCTATGAGCAAATCGGATTATATAAATACCGAATTACTTTAATCACTTATACATATACTAAAGCACCAGCAGACCGGCCCGAACTGGACATTTATTTTGGAGACGGAACATCTGAAACGGTACCCAGAATTGAAGAACTTTATTTACCCGATGATTATAAACGCAATAAATATGTGGTTATTCACACTTATTCAGGGCCCGGAACTTATGTAATTAGTATGGAAGACCCAAACCGTAATGAAGGAGTGCGTAATATTCCAAATTCGGTAAATGTACGTTTTGCGGTAAAAACCATTTTGCAAATAAATCCTACTCTGGGCGAAAACAATACACCCATAATGCTCAATCCGCCCATTGATAAGGCTGCCAAAGGTTTGGTTTTTATCCACAATCCTAATGCTTATGACCCCGATGGCGATAGTCTTTCGTATAAATTAGCGGTTTGTTTGGGTGATGGTGCTCAGCCTATTGAAAATTACCGTTTACCCGAAGCTAGTCATAGTATCCGGGTTGATTCTATTACCGGAGATTTAATTTGGGATAGTCCTGTATATTTAGGTATTTATAATGTTGCAATGGAAATTGAAGAATGGCGAAACGGTATTAAAATTGGGAGCATTATTCGTGATATGCAGATAGAGGTTGTCGAGACCGACAATAAACCTCCTGTAATTGATCCCGCAGGTCCTTTTTGTGTTGATGCCGACTCATTATTACAATTTACCATTACTGCCCGTGATACTGTCTCCGAGCAAATAACCCTCACATCTACCAGTGGTGTTTATACTTTACCAAATAGTCCCGCAACTTTCGACGAAGGGGTTACCGGTTATGGAATTGTTCAAGGCGATTTTTCGTGGCAAACCATTTGCGAACATGTGCGTAAAAGACCTTATATGGTAATTTTTAAAGCTACGGATGATAATCCCGATCAATCTTTATTTGATTATGAAAATGTGGATATTACCGTGGTGGGGCCTGCACCTGAAAATGTTACTCTTGAACCTACGAATAGTGCCATTTATGTAAAATGGGATACCAGCCGTTGTACGGAAGTAGTTGGTTATAAAATATATCGAAAAAATGAAAAGGTAAATTTTGAGCCTGCCCAATGTGAAACCGGAGTGCCCGATTATACGGGTTATCGCTTAATTGGTACGGTTGACGGATACGATAATACATCCTTTTTGGATAATAATAATGGCGAAGGCTTAACACATGGATACGTTTATTGTTATATGATTGTTGCATACTACCCCGATGGTGCCGAAAGTTATGCATCAAAAGAAGTTTGCGCCGAACTTACCTCCGGTGTTCCGATTATTTTGCAAACAAGCGTTTCAACTACCGATCAAACAAACGGAGCAATACATTTAAAATGGTTAAAACCTTTTGATTTTGATTCAGTTGCCAATCCGGGTCCTTATAGATATAATATTTATCGCTCGGACGATTTATGGGGAACAGCCTTTACCGACCCCGTTTATATATATGGTATCGACAATACCTCGTATATCGATACTATGTACAATACACTTGAAAAACCGCGTATCTATAAAATGGGTTTGTACAATTACGACAGTGGGAATGATACTTGGAATATTATTGGTATCCCCGAAAAAGCATCTACACCATTTTTAGTGCTACACGGGCGCGATAATGA
>JALSLF010000523.1 GCA_026988445.1 Bacteroidales bacterium | reverse complement strand
TGCTAAACCATATATTTTATAATTTGGTAAATAACGCAATAAAATTTAGCAAACAAAAAGGGAAAGTAGAGATTAAATTACGTCCTTTAAAAAAATTTTTGGAAGTAAGTATTTGCGATACAGGCGTTGGAGTTAAACCAGAAGATATTAAAAAACTATTCCGAATAGACATTGATCAAGCTACTTTTGGTCCTCCCGAAGAAAAAGGAACCGGCTTGGGACTCATTATTTGTAAAGAGTTTATTAATAAGCACGGTGGGAAAATATGGTACGAACATAATAACAGCTCCGGTAGTAAATTTGTTTTTACCATTCCCATGAGTAAATGGTTTAACTATCTTTCAAGATAGTACCTAAATTGGGCGATTATATATATAAATGCCAATATTAAGAATAAAAAATTCAGGTTTTATTTTCCTGCACCCGTAATTTTTTGAATTTCATGAAGTTTATTTAATGCTTCAACCGGAGTTAAATTATTAATATCCAAATTTTTAATTTCATCACGAATTTGTTTCAGAACAGGGTCGTCCAATTGGAAAATACTCAACTGATAACCTTCACGCTCCTGCGCAATCTTATCAACAGGTTTTGCCGGTGCCGAATTATTATTGTTTCGAGCAGCTTCAAGTTGTTCCAAAATTTTTTCCGAACGCTTTACCACACTCAGCGGCATTCCTGCCATGCGTGCCACATGAATACCAAAACTATGCTCACTGCCGCCTTTTACTAATTTTCTTAAGAAAATTATTCTATTCCCAAGTTCTTTTACCGAAACATTATAATTAATAATTCCTGAAAAAGTTTTTTCCATTTCATTTAGTTCATGATAATGGGTGGCAAATAATGTTTTTGCTTTAGCTTCCGGGTGCTCATGAATATATTCTACAATTGCCCAAGCAATAGATATTCCATCATAAGTGCTGGTTCCGCGTCCGAGTTCATCAAAAAGAATTAAACTCCGGTCCGATAAATTATTTAAGATACTTGCAGCTTCATTCATCTCAACCATAAAAGTTGATTCACCTAAAGAGATATTGTCCGAAGCGCCAACGCGAGTAAAAATTTTATCCACATAGCCAATTTTAGCATGCTCGGCAGGAACAAAACTTCCAATCTGAGCCATTAATACAATTAATGCAGTTTGCCTTAATAAAGCAGATTTTCCGGACATATTGGGTCCTGTAATAATAATTATTTGCTGATTTTTGTCATTCAACAAAACATCATTTGCTATATAAGGTTCGCCGTCGGGAAGTTGTTTTTCAATTACCGGATGCCTTCCTTGCTTGATGTCTATAATTTTACTATCATTTACCTCCGGCTTGCTATAATTATTTTCAATGGCAATAGTGGCAAAAGATAAAAGACAGTCTATTTGTGCAATAATATTTGCATTTAACTGAATACTATGAATATAGTCATTAAGTGCCAATACCAAATCGTTAAACAGTTTGCTTTCTAAACTTAATATTTTTTCTTCGGCACCCAGTATTTTACTTTCATACTCTTTTAATTCTTCACTAATGTACCTTTCTGCGCTAACCAGTGTTTGCTTTCTAACCCAGTCTTGTGGAACTTTATCTTTATAAGTATTTCGTACTTCAAAATAATAGCCGAATACATTGTTAAAACCAATCTTTAAACTCAATATTCCGGTACGTAGAATTTCTTTTTCCTGAATTTTTTTTAAAAAATCTTTACCTGAGAATGCAATATTTCTTAAATCATCCAATTCTTGCGAAACACCTTCCTTAATAACTCCGCCTTTCTGTACCTGAACAGGCGGGTCCTCAACAATTTCTCGATCAATACGCTCTTTAATCGTTAAACAAGGATTTAATTGTTCGGCAAGTTTACGTAAATTAGCTTCATCAGCAGCCAAACAAGTTTCTTTAATAGGAATTATTGCATTAAAGGCATTTTTCAACTGCACCACCTCACGCGGATTAACACGAAGCAAAGCAACTTTTGATATTAAGCGCTCCAAATCACCAATTTGCTTTATTTGTTTTTCAATAGATGATTTAATTTCCTGATTATTTACAAAAAATTCAACCATATTCAGCCGGTCATTAATCGGTTGAATATTTTTCAAGGGCAAACTAAGCCAACGTTTCATTAAACGTGCACCCATTGGCGACCAGGTTTTATCAATTACATCAATCAGGGCTTTACCACCATAATGAACCGGTGCCAATAATTCAAGATTACGAATGGTGAATTTATCTAACCAAACATGCAAGTCTTTTTCTATACGGTTGAGCTTGGTAATATGTTTATTTTCCGTGTGATGCGTTAAATCAAGGTATTGCAAAATAGCACCGGCAGCAACATTTCCTATTAATAAATTTTCTACGCCAAAACCTTTCAGTGATTTTGTATCAAATTGCTTTAGCAAGCGTTCAACTGCAGTATCTTCCGAAAACATCCAATCTTCCAAAGGATAAACGTAAAATTTACTACCAAAAAGTTCTTTAAAACGTTCTTGTTTACTACGCTCTACGAGTACTTCCTTAGGTTTAAAACTTACCAATAATTTATCAATATAATCAAAACTACCCTGAGCTGTATAAAACTCTCCGGTAGATAAATCCAAAAAGGCAATTCCCGCATCTTTTTTATCAATATTTACACAAGCCAGGTAATTATTCTCCTTGTGTTCCAATACATTATCATTAATTGTAACACCCGGAGTAACCATTTCGGTAACTCCTCGTTTTACAATTTTTTTGGTCATTTTCGGATCTTCCAATTGCTCGCAAATAGCTACCCTCTGCCCTGCCCTAACAAGTTTTGGCAAATAAGTATCCAATGCATGGTAGGGAAAACCGGCTAATTCTACATAAGAAGCAGCACCATTTGCTCTTCGGGTTAAAGTAATACCTAAAATTTCGGCAGTTTTTATTGCATCTTCCGAAAAAGTTTCATAAAAATCGCCCACACGAAACAATAAAATAGCATCCGGATGTTTTGATTTAATATCCAGATATTGCTTCATTAACGGAGTTTTAACAGGATTTTTTGCCAATTTATCAATTTTTATATTTATAATCAGCAAATGTAGGAAAGAATTTTTTTATAAAAACATACTGTTAATAACTTTGGATATATTTCGTTAATATTACGTACAAATAAAGATTTTACGGCAAACTAACGTTTAGTATAAATTCTACTAACCACCAAATATATTTCAATATTTTTCATTATCCTATGATAAAAATTAATTTTTTTTATATAGATTTGCGCCGTAGATTACAAATAAATATTGTTTATTTGTAACTTAACCTAAATTTACTAACTAATTTATTAAAACTATGAAAAGAATTCTACTCTTTCTTGTAGGGATTTTTTTGTTTGCCAACCTACAAGCGCAAGAAGTTGAGAAACTTTATGTGGGGCAAAACGGAACACCTAACTTTATTAAATTTAACACCAAAAACAAAGCAGCCGCTTTAACTGATGCACAAACAGTTTTAAAAACATACGTTTTTGTTCAGTCCGGTGATGAAGCAAAAAAGCTAAGTACGTCGCAAGACAAATTGGGCTTTACGCATGAAAAATACCAACAGTACTATAAAGGTATTAAAGTAGAACACGGATTATACTCAGTAAACAAACGTGGTTCGGTAATTGAATCTATGAATGGTGAGTATGTTTTTGTTAAAGATAATTTTAGAACAAGTCCTGTTTTATCGGAGGATGCTGCGCTTCAAAAAGCATTACAATACATTGGAGCACAAAAATACATGTGGGAAGATGCTCAAAATGAAGCTTTTGCTAAAAAAACAGAAAAAGCAGGTACTTATTTCCCAAAAGGAGAGTTGGTTATTGTTCAAGATTTTATGGGAAAAACAAAAGAAGATTTCTTAAAACCTGTATTAGCCTATAAATTTGATATTTATGCAGAAAAACCTCTTAGCAGAGATTTTGTTTATGTTGATGCAATTACAGGAAAAATAGTTCATAAAAATCAAATTATTAAGCATTGTTTTGATTTTACACACGAACATTCTGCAAAAAATGTTGCAAAAACGCATAAAAAAGAGTATTCAATAAATGTAGATGCTGCCGGTTCAGCAGCAACACGTTATAGTGGAACCAGAACCATAACTGCAGATAGCTTTAACGGTTCATACAGACTGCGTGAAACAGGAAGAGGAAACGGTATTGAGACTTATGATATGAACACCGGCACTAATTACAGTAATGCTGTTGACTTTACAGATAATGACAATAACTGGACAGCTGCCGAATTTGATAATACAGCTAAAGACAATGCTGCATTAGATGCTCATTGGGGAGCAGAAATGACCTATGACTACTGGTTGCAAAAGCATAACAGAAATAGTTACGATGACAATGGCGCAGTAATTAAAAGCTATGTTCATTATGATGTTGCCTATGATAATGCTTTCTGGAACGGTTCCGTGATGACCTATGGTGACGGTAGCGATACTTATTTTGATGCTTTAACATCTTTGGATGTTGCTGCTCATGAAATTGGTCACGCTGTATGTACCAATACAGCAAACTTGACATATTCCTATGAGTCCGGTGCGATGAACGAAGGCTTTTCAGATATTTGGGCAGCTTGCGTTGAATATTTTGCTGCTCCTGAAAAATCAACTTGGTTAATAGGTGAAGATATTGAAAGAAGAGCCGGTTATGCAGCTTTACGCTCCATGAGTGATCCAAAATCATTGGGACAACCTGATACTTATCAAGGAACAAATTGGGCAACAGGTACCGCCGATAATGGTGGTGTACACACAAACAGTGGTGTTTTAAACCATTGGTTCTATATTCTTACTATTGGTAAAACAGGTACCAACGACAATGGCAATGCATACAGTGTTACAGGCATAGGCATTGATAAAGCAGCAGCCATTGCATTCCGTGCTGAAAGTGTTTACTTAACTGCTAACTCACAATATGCCGATGCAAGAACCTTTGCAATTCAAGCAGCAGAAGATTTATATGGTGTTGGTTCTAACGAAGTTATTCAAACAACCAATGCATGGTATGCAGTAGGTGTTGGAGCAGAGTACGGTAGTATTTCTTATTGTGCTTCAAAAGGGAACAACTCAAGCTACGAATGGATTGCAGGTGTTACGATTGGTGCTTTTAGCAATACATCAGGTGCAGCAGGATACACTGATTTTACTTCACAAACAGTTGACTTAACATCCGGTCAATCATATGCAATTAGTTTAAACCCCGGATTTGCAAGCACAACATATAATGAATACTGGAAAATCTGGATTGACTTTAATAAAGATGGAGATTTTGCTGATGCAGGTGAATTAGTGTTTGATGCGGGTGCTTTAAGCAAAACTACGGTTAGCGGAACCATTAATATTCCAACAGTTGCTGATGTTGTTACAAGAATGCGTGTTTCTATGAAATACAATGCAGCTCAAACAGAATGCGAAGCATTCAGCTATGGTGAAGTGGAAGATTACACTGTTAATATTACAGCTGGAACAGCCGATACACAAGCTCCGACTGCTCCAAGTAATTTAACATCTGCTAATGTAACAGAAACTACTGTTGATTTAAGCTGGACAGCTTCAACAGACAATGTAGGTGTTACAGGATATGATGTATATAAAGACGGTGCTTTATACAGTTCTGTAACCGGAACTACTGCTACTGTTACAGGTCTAACAGGTGCAACTTCCTATTCTTTCTATGTTAAAGCAAAAGATGCTGCAGGTAATGTTTCGGCAGCCAGCAACACAGTTAATGTAACAACCAGTACTCCTGCTGATACACAGGCTCCTACTGCTCCAAGTAACTTAACATCAGCCAATGTAACAGAAACTACTGTTGATTTAAGCTGGACAGCTTCAACAGACAATGTAGGTGTTACTGGATATGATGTATATAAAGACGGTGTTTTATATAGCACGGTTACAGGAACCACAGCCACCGTTACAGGTTTAACATCAGCAACAGCCTATTCTTTTTATGTTAAAGCAAAAGATGCAGCAGGCAATGTTTCTGCCGCCAGTAACACAGTTAATGTTACAACTAATACGGCAGCAGACACACAAGCTCCTACTGCTCCAAGTAATTTAACATCTGCTAATGTAACAGAAACTACTGTTGATTTAAGTTGGACAGCTTCAACAGACAATGTAGGTGTTACTGGATATGATGTATATAAAGACGGTGTATTATACAGCACTGTTACAGGAACTACTATTGGAATCACCGGATTAACCGGTTCAACAACTTATTCGTTCTATGTGAAAGCAAAAGATGCAGCAGGTAATATTTCGGCTGCAAGTAATACCGTAAGCGTAACTACACAAGCGCCGGCAGGAAACTGCTTTAAAAGCGATGTTACTTTAAGTTTAACATTTGACAATTATCCGGCTGAAACAAGTTGGGATTTAAAAAACTCAGCAGGTACAACTGTTGCATCAGGTAATAATTACAGCACAAAAGGAGCTACCATAAGCCAAGTATTTACACTTGTAGATGATACATATACTTTTACAATTTATGACTCATACGGCGATGGTATTTGCTGTGCTTATGGAAATGGTTCTTATACATTAACTGATGCTAATGGTACGGTAATAAAAACAGGAGGAAGTTTTACTTCATCAGAAGCAACTAATTTCTGTATTTCAGGAAGTGTTACACCGCCTCCAAGCACAGGCATGCCAACAGGATACTGTGCTTCAAAAGGTAGTAATTCAAGTTATGAATGGATTGATTTAGTACAATTAGGAACAATCAACAATACCAGCGGAAATGATGGCGGATATAAAGATTATACAAACTTATCTACCACTTTATCAGCAGGTACACAATATACTGTATATTTCAGTGCCGGTTTTTCAGGTACTTCATATACTGAGTTTTGGCAAGTATGGATTGACTACAACCGTGATGGAGATTTTTTAGATGCAGGCGAACAAGTAGCAACAGGTTCTTCAAGTAGTAGTACTACTTTATCAGGCACTTTCACTGTTCCTACAACAATTAGTACAGGAACTACCAAAATGCGCGTTACTATGAAGTATAATGCAGCAGCTACATCTTGCGAGACATTTACTTATGGTGAGGTTGAAGATTATGCAGTGAATTTAACAACCGCTGCTTTTGCAGGAAATACATTTAACGGTATTATTGGTGCTGATGAGCTTGGAAACGAAGCACAATCATTCACCATTTATCCGGTTCCGGCAAACAAACTTTTAAATATAAAAGTTCCTGCCGATGCTGATTTAGGCATAACTATTTATAATGCAATGGGTGCTGTAGTTAAAACGGATATTCTTTCAGGTTCAACTCAAATTGATGTTTCTGATTTAGCTCCGGGTACTTATACATTAAAAGTTGATGATGGAAACAAACAAACTTTGAGAAAATTCATCAAGAAATAGACTAAAACTAACTAATTAAAAAAAGCCTGCTTAATTAAAGCAGGCTTTTTTTATGCTGACAAACATCAATATGTTGTATCTTTACAACTAAATTACTTACAAAAAGCATTTTTTGAATAATATTTTTGTACTACATTGCGCTTTTAAAATTATTAACGTTTAATCAAACCCCTAAAAAATGCAAAAAATATTTATTATTGGTGCAGGATTATCATCTTCTACCTTAATCAAGTATTTACTGGATAATTCAGAAGAACAAAACTGGAAAGTTATTGTTGGTGATATTTCATTAGAACAAGCCGAAAAGAAAATCAACGGGCATCCTAATGGTGAAGCTGTAAAATTTGACATTAACAATGCCGAACTTCGCGATAAGCTTATTAGTGAATCAGATATTGTAGTATCAATGTTACCGGCATCAATGCATTATGCCGTTGCTGAGGCTTGTGTTCGCTTTGGTAAAAATATGGTTACCGCTTCGTATGTTGCTGATGATATTAAAGCATTAGACAAAAAAGCAAAAGAAAAAGGTGTGCTGTTACTAAATGAAATTGGTGTTGACCCGGGAATTGACCATATGTCTGCCATGCAAATTATTCACAGAATAAAAAATGCCGGTGGTAAAATTCTGGAATTTGAATCAAATACGGGCGGTTTAGTTGCACCTAAATACGATAATAATCCTTGGAATTATAAATTTACATGGAACCCGCGTAATGTAGTTCTAGCAGGACAAGGAACCCCTTCACAATTTTTACACAACGGAAAATATAAGTACATCCCTTATCATAAACTTTTTGAACGTACCGAGCGAATTCATGTACTTGATTTAGGCGAATTTGAAGCCTATCCGAACAGAGACTCTTTGAAATACCAAAAATTATACGGTTTGGAAAATGTCCGCACCATGTTTCGCGGAACTATTCGCCGTCCGGGATTTTCACGTGCATGGAATGTTTTTGTCCAGTTGGGAGCAACCTATGATACTTTTATTTATAAAGATTCGGAAAATCATAC
>JALSLF010000522.1 GCA_026988445.1 Bacteroidales bacterium | reverse complement strand
CATCATGCAGACTTTATGACTTTTTTACCTTTTAAGAGTAGGCTACAAGTTTAATTACACATTTTTTTGTAATTTTGAAGCCACAGAAAATATAACCTAAATTGAGCGATTATCTACTTCAATAAGCACCAATCTATTGAGTTAAAAAGATTTACAAAAAAAGACTCAAATACCAAAAGGTATTCTTACTTTTTTTCTAAACTTTTTACTCTCAATATCTTGGCACTTCTTTTTGTACATAATCGCTCAATTTAGGTATAAATCTGTGGCTTTGTTATTTATTAAGCTTACCACACTCAATGTAGTGGAAAAAACCGTATAAATTTTAATGAAAATTTTAAATGATTCTTAGTATTATTATCCCCGTTTACAATGAGTCAGCCTACATTAAAAAAGTTATTGATATACTATACCAAATAAACTTCCCTTCGTATATAAATAATTTTGAATTAATCATAGTAGATGATGCTTCAATAGATAAATCTTTTAAAATTGTTGAAAAAATTGCTCAGCAGAAAAAGGAAATTAAACTGATTGGTCATTTAAAAAATACGGGTAAAGGGTCTGCTGTAAAAACTGCTTTAAAAACTTCCCAAGGAGATTTAATAATTGTCCAAGATGCAGATTTAGAGTTATCTCCTTATGATATTCCGCTAATGATTGATTATTTAATGGAGAATAAGTTAGAAATGGTAAATGGTTCAAGATTTAAACATAAGTTTAAACATAAGGATAATAGTAATCTAAGAAATATAGCGAATCGTGTTTTTTCAATAATCGCATCAATTGTTGTTCGGAAAAAAATAACTGATTTAACCTGTGGATATAAATTATTTACTAAAAATTTAAAAGAAGCTATTGGTGAATTGGAAGAAAATAAATTTGGTATCGAGGCAGAATTATTAATTAAAGCAATAAAGTATAACAAGTTTAATGTAGCAGAATACCCTGTTTCGTATAGCCCGAGAGAAATTGATGAAGGAAAAAAAATTCGAGCTATGGATGGATTTAGTATTTTGCGAACAATCTTTAAATACGGATTAAAATGAGTTTATTTAAAGTAAGTTATTCTAAAATAGTAATTTATATAATTATCATCAGTAGTTTATTTGTACTGTTTAAATATAAATATTGGCAAAAAGAAAACAGGGTAATTGTATGGGATGTTATATCGTATTATGCTTATTTACCGGCAACATTTATTTATTTTGATACAAGTTTAGACTTTATTGATCATTACAAAGGCAAACATAAATTTATTTTTTGGCCAAGCATTGCGCCAAACGGAAAAAAAGTCATTAAAACAAGTATGGGTTTATCAATGCTGTATTTTCCTTTTTTTTTAATGGGACATCTCTCAGCATTAATTAGTGGATATGATGCAGGAGGTTATTCTATACCTTATAAGTTTTTTTTACAATTCAGCAGTTTATTTTATTTAGCTATAGGCTTATTCTATTTACGAAAAGTTTTACTAAATTTTTTCTCTGAAACAGCCACCGCATTAGGAATTTTGTTAACTTTTTTTGCAACAAATCTTATGTACTATACTACTTTTGAGGCTACCATGTCACATTCATATAATTTTGCGATGTTTGCAGTTTTCATCTATTTAACGATTAAGTGGTATAGTCTTCCAACAAATAAAAATACTATTTTACTTGGTTTATTGAGTGGTTTAATTGTATTAACGCGCCCTACCAATATAATCATTTTATTATTTTTTGTTTTTTGGGATATAAAAAACCCGAAAAATCTAATGCTTAGGTTTAATTTTTTATTTAAAAATGCAAATAAAATTTTATTAATGGCTCTAATGGCTTTTATTGTTTGGCTTCCACAGTTTTTATATTGGAAAATGCAAACCGGAAGCTTTATTTATTTCTCATATGGTGATGAGCGTTTCTTTTTTAACGACCCACAAATATTTAATGGTTTATTTAGCTACCGGAAAGGGTGGTTGTTATATACTCCTGTAATGATTTTTGCTTTATTTGGTATTTTGTTTTTAAAAAAACAGGCTAACTCTTTCTTTTTACCGGTTTTATTATTTACTGTATTCAATATTTACATCATTTTATCTTGGTGGTGTTGGTGGTACGGTGGAAGTTATGGTTTGCGTGCTTTTGTAGATTCGTATGCTGTTCTTATTTTTCCTTTGGTTGCAATTATTGATTATTTTTACAAAAGAGCAAAAGCTAAAATTTTTATTTTAACACTTAGCAGCATATTATTATTTCATGGTGTTTTTCAAACAATGCAGTATTATTATGGAGCTATTCATTGGGACAGTATGACCCAAGATGCCTATTGGGAGTCTTTTGGAAAACTACATCCTACTGAAAACTATTGGAAAATGCTTAATCCTCCGGATTATGAAAAGGCAAAAAAGGGTGAGAGAGGATTATAGATTATTTTCACAACAGTGTATTAAAATTTTACCAAATAGCTATTGACAAATGTTTAACAACAAAAATCTATGCTCACTTAACTTTATATATCATAATATTTTCATATGCTCCTACCCTATTTTTTAAAAAAGGTTTCAAATAATCTTTATTTAAATAATTTGGGTCGTTTACAAATAAATATTTTGCTCCGCTATTTATTTTTTCTTTTATAAAATCTACATTTTCAATTTTAGCAGCAAAATTTGTATAACCTTTCTGCTCCATCAGATATAATGAGATATTTAAACTCGGATCTTGAATAAACAATACGGTATCCTTATCCGTGATTCCTATGGAACGTAAATAAGGGGTTATTGTTTCTAATGGTTTTACTACTGTTAAATGATGTTGATTTGGCCAACCGTTGTATCTTAATTTAATTACATTTTTACAGTGTATAATATTAAATATCAACAATATAAACAAGACTAACCGGAATGCTGCATGATTAAATATCTTTAAATTATATTTTTTCAAGCTGAAGAAAAACGAAACAAAAATACTTATCATAAATATTAACTGGTTGATTAAGTAATAATCATGATTATCAAAAACATCAAACCAAAGGATTATAAAACCGATAAAACCTATAAATAAAAATAGATTTATCCACCATAAATGTTTGTTATTGTATTTTTTTAATAAAATGATTAACAAAAACATTATTACAGCAGTTATTTGAATGCTGATGCCTTGATAACTATCGATCCATAATAACTGAATATTTTGTAGAATATGTTTTAAGCGGGCTATATCGTCTAACCAAATAGGCAGTATCCCAATTAAAAACATTCCGCTATTATGTTGTGCATTATAATGTGCCGCATAATAATACCATAAACTTACAAGTAAAATTACCAACAATAAAGCAGGAAGCTGTCTTTTTAAATCAAAAAATATTTTTTTATCAGATTTTATAAACTTTAGCTGTTCAAATACCAACAAACCAAGAATTGCAACAAAAGATGTTAATGCAGGGATTTTTATCAAACCGGACAGAGTGTATAATATGGTAGAAATATAGAGGTATTTATTGTCAGAAAATTTGTAAAACAAATAAAAATAATAGAGTGCCACCAAAGCGATTGAAAATGCAGGTACATTCATTAAAAAATTATTGGCATAATATACCAGCATTGGAGATGAAAATAAAATAAAGCTAATCCAGAGGGCAAGATAACTGTCTTCTAAAATATCTTCACTCATTTTAAAAAGCGAAAACAAACCAATAAAACTTAAAAGTAACACAAAAGCACGATAAATATACTCATGTTTCCCGAAGATTTTCCAAATCTGGGCTATGGTATAATATATTATAGGAAATTCGGTAGCGGTCTTGCCTGTATTATCATCTCCAAGATATAATACTTTGGGTTCAAAAAAGCCGTTTTTATCTTTATAGTATGTTTGTGTAAAAGCCAAACAATCGCATTGTCGCCATTGATGTACCGATTGCGGGCGCAATAACAGAATATCATCAAAACCATAAATGAAAAATAGAACGGTAAATACGGCTATAAAAAGAAAACTTGATATTTTCGGAGAATAATAATTTTTGCTGAACATTAAGGTCTTGTTAATGCATCATTCTTACAATATTATCAAACTCCCGTCCGGTACTCTTTCCCGAACATCCGGAGGAAAAACTTTTTTTTGAAAGCCATCTAAAAAATCTTTAGTTTTTTTAGAAAGCAACTCTTGAATTTCAAACATTGCTTTTTCACTCATAGCATAAGGCATTACATTTAAAATCATCCTATTACCAAGAAATGCACCACCAATTATATACTCTTTTTCTTCTAAAACGGGTTTTCCGGTAATGATACAATTCCCTATCCAACTATTTAAATCAATATGATTTTTCGATAATAATTTTTTGTTTCTTTCAGCAACATCAACATAAAGTTTAAAGTACATTTCTATATTTTTCCGGCTTTCTTCAGATATTTCTTCACGGGTAGATTCTAAACACTCACTACATAGTGCATACTCAAAAATCAACTCATGCTCTTTTGAATTTGCCGGCATGCCAAAAGCCTTTTCAACAAAGTGCAGTTCAAATTCATTTAAGCCATTGCCGCACATACTACAAGTATTAAACGGACGATTTGTTTTTTCCGAAAAAAAAACTTTTGGGACCTCAATTGAAGGAATATTTATGAGATTATCTTCAAGTTCAGACATTCTTATCAATTATTTAACAAAAGTTAGTCTTGTAGTCGAAACAGTACCCCCTTCAAGTTGTTCAGTAACGACAATAGTAAAACTATGTTCCGTAAAATTTTGCAAATTAAGTTTTTGTACTTCTTTTACACCTACAGGTTCTAATTCTAAAACACTTCCGTCATCATTCAATTTCCATTTCCCAATTTGTGGTTCGGGAGTAAAGCCACGGCGTTCAAAGGTATGGTCTTCATTAAAAGTTAATAATACGGTTCTTTTAAGCGTTGGAAGCGTTTGTGTAAAAAAAGTAATACTATCTTGTGGTGTTCGTTTTAGGTTATCGGCATAATCCTTAAGTTGCCATTTCCCAACAAGAAAAGTATCATATGAACTGTCTTCGGTAGAATTATTATAAATAAACCAACCGGCTATTGCTGCAATCACTATTAATGCAATAATGACTATTTGGTTTGTATTTAAACTATTTTGATTTTTTGCTTTTCTTCCATGACTCGATAATTTTACAGGAGCTTTTTCACCATCCTGAAAACTTTCCAACAGCACTTCATAAGCCTCGTCAAAGCTATCTTCATAAGCATCTACCCAACTAAACGCATAAAAGAAATAATCGGCATACAATCCGTCTTCAATTTTATCAACCACATACGGAATAATTTCCAAATCGTTTTCCAAAGCAAATTCAAGTGCTTGATTGGCAATTTTATCTTTATTTGAATTTTTGTCAATTACCAACAATAAACTTTCCGATTGTTCAATTTTTTCTTTCAGTGCATTTTCATCTGTTTGATTAAAATCTCTGGGACTGGTCCAACAGCTAATATTGTCCGATTCTAATTTAGAAACCAATTTTTTAATCAGGCTCTTCTGCTCTTTGGGA
Source organism: Bacteroidales bacterium (assembly GCA_026988445.1). GTDB lineage: Bacteria > Bacteroidota > Bacteroidia > Bacteroidales > NBLH01 > NBLH01. The sequence continues at coordinate 2,948 of JALSLF010000522.1, read as the reverse complement.
TAAATAACACAAATATTCTTCACTAAAATATTTATTTTAAAATGTTTACACTTAAAATACGTTTTCTTTTATAAATATGATGCAAAGGGTCTAAAAAGGTGGATATTTATCAAAATCCAGGAAAAACAAATTCAACAAGTGTGCTTAACTATATTCAAAAGTTTGCAAAATAATAAAGTTTAGCCACAAAGAACCTTTTTAAACCGGACTCAATTATTTAACTTTTTGCAAGGTAGTAGTAGTGGTGTCGCTATCAAAAGCAACTACTAAAACCATTTTTTCAGGACTTAATTCTTCAATTTTTTTTACTTCCTTAACTCCATCGATATCTGTACTTAATGTTTTTCCGTCTTCACTTACTTCCCATTTTCCGTTACTGGTCTCATCCAAAATAGTCTGTTCAAAAGTTCCATCTGCTTTAAATACAATTTTCGAACTGTTTTTCATTTCTTCAATTTGCGCATTATATGCTTCCATCTGATCTTCGGGAATATCGCTGGTTGTTTTTAAATCGGTAATTTGCCATTCTCCGGGTACCATATCACTTGCCGATTGGCTACATGAAGCAAGTGAAACAATCAATAAAAACATAAATAGTAAACCGATAAGATTTTTCATAATATAATTGTTTTAAGTTAATGTCTGATACAACAAAAATAAATTAATTTATTATCATATCAAATACTATGCAAAGAATACTTTAATTTAATTCAAAATTTACCATAAATACCCAGACACCCTCTTAACAGAAAACCCAAAATTCGTATCCACCATAAATGTATAATTTTATGAAAAACCAAACACCTCAAACCAACCACGAATGGTAGTCTATCCCTTTTTAATTAACAAAAAGCAATAAATTCAAAAAAACTGTTGTTTAGTAGCTCGCTAAATTTTGAAAAATTAAAAACTTATCGTAAAATTGTACTTTAATTGCCTGTGTTGCCGCAGGCTTTTTTTAATTGTACAACAACTAAAACTCAGAATTTTATGACAGCTAATGATTACATGCAAAGAGAAGACCGTTACGGTGCACACAATTATCACCCATTACCGGTAGTACTTGAAAAAGGCGAAGGAGTATATGTTTGGGACGTTGACGGCAAAAAATACTTTGATTTTCTTTCAGCATATTCTGCTGTAAATCAAGGTCATTGCCATCCAAAAATTATTAACGCAATGATTGAGCAAGCCAAAACGCTCACCTTAACCTCACGTGCATTTTACAACAATGTGCTGGGTGAATTTGAAGAGTACGTTACCAAATATTTTGGCTACGATAAAGTTTTGCCCATGAACACCGGTGCCGAAGCCGATGAAACTGCCATAAAACTATGTCGCAAATGGGCTTATACAAAAAAAGGAATTGCCGAAAACCAAGCAAAAATTATTGTTTGCGAAGGTAATTTTCACGGGCGCACCACAACCATTGTATCTTTTTCAACCGACCCCACGGCAAAAGACGGTTTCGGACCATTCACACCCGGTTTTGTTACCATTCCTTACAACGATTTAAACGCACTTGAAAAAGCACTTGAAGACCCCAATGTAGCAGGTTTCTTAGTTGAACCCATTCAAGGCGAAGCAGGTGTTTATGTGCCCGACGAAGGATATTTGAAAAAAGCATCCGAAATGTGTAAAGCCAAAAACGTACTCTTTATTGCCGACGAAGTACAAACCGGTATTGCACGTACAGGACAAATGTTGGCATGCGACCACGAAGATGTTCACCCCGATATATTGATACTCGGTAAAGCCATTTCCGGCGGAGCAATGCCTGTTTCGGCAGTCCTTGCCGACGACGATATTATGCTTTGCATAAAACCCGGCGAACACGGTTCAACATTTGGCGGAAATCCCGTTGCTGCAAAAGTAGCAATTGCTGCATTAGAAGTAATTAAAGAAGAAAAATTAACCGAAAATGCAGAGCGTTTGGGTAAAATTTTCCGCGATGAAATGAAAAAAATTAAATCCGACAGAGTAGAAGTAGTACGCGGAAAAGGCTTGTTAAATGCCGTAGTAATTAAACCCCTCGAAGGCAAAACCGCATGGGACGTATGTTTGGCACTTCGCGACAACGGTTTATTGGCAAAACCAACCCACGACCACATCATCCGCTTTGCACCGCCATTGGTAATTAACCAAGAGCAATTAATGCAAGCCGTAGAAATTATCAAAAAAACCATACTGGATATGGATAAATAGCATTTAATCTGAATTTTATTTTGGAAACTATCAAAGTTTATGCGGCAAAACATTATAAACTTTGCATAGTTTCCAAAAAAATTAAATCAGCAAATCCTCCCCCCCTATTCCAAGCCCAAACCACCAATTATCCAATCATTCATTCACTCATTCTTTCATTCTTTCATTCAATCATCCGCCGGAAGTCGTACAAGTTTCAAGCATTCTTTCATTCAATCATTCTTTCATTCAATCATTCAATTATTCAGTCATTCACTCATTTCATTAGGGCGGCTACGGGCTTTCCGCTCATAGTCCTCAGCCCCAAAAGCACAAAACCAAACGCCGGCAAAGTAGCTTCCGTTGGTCGCTCTTTTCCGGCGGGTTTTGTAGCTTTTACGGCTTGCGGGCTATCCGCTGCAATCCCTGCCGCAAGCACACATCAAGCCCGCATGTACCCCTTAAGCTTTCAGCCTGCCTAAGCTCCACCACACAAACCTGTCAGTGTGCGTAAGCACCGGTTTAAACCTGTAAGTGTGCACAAGCACCTGACAGTGTTTCTTTTCTTCCCGCACCTAAACCTGTCAGCGTGCTTTAGCACCTGACAGAGTTTAAACCAATAGCACCGGATATTTTTTTGCATCAGCACCTGACCGCATTTTTTTCTTAAACTCTTTATAGCGTTTGTTTTACAACAGCACCTGAAAGTGTTTTTTCCTGAAAGTATTTATTTACTCTTTTTTCTATTTTAATTAAAAAGACAT
>JALSLF010000521.1 GCA_026988445.1 Bacteroidales bacterium | reverse complement strand
GTATTGGGTGTGAAATTTGGACAGGTTGAAGGTTTTAAATACCTGTCGGCAACTGCCGGTACCATATCGTATAAAAACCATTCATCTACGGCAACGGTGTCCCAAATCATTCTGCTTGTTGAGCAAAACTCTTCATTAACAACTATTCCTCCTAACTCTTCAATAAGTAAGGGTAGTTTCATATTTGGGAAAATTGTTGGCGAACCGGTTAGCAATATTCTTGGCGAATTACTTTTACCAATGAGCTGTTTCTTTTCAATTCGTGCTTCTAACTCTTTATTTAGCTTTTCAACATGCTCTGTCCAGCTTTCAATATCATCAAAAAAATATGAATTGGTAACCAAAATAGCATCTTTGCCATATATTACCGGTGCTGTGCGTCTTAACATATCAAAACGGCGATAAACGGCTTGTGCTTTGGCTACGGTTTTAATTGCTTTTTTTAATCTTCGGCGGGTAAGTTTGGTTCCTGTAGTTTCCTCCAGTTTTTTTACGAATTTTTTAATTATCCGTATCCAATATTGTCTGGCTTCTTCACTGTCTTTTGTTGGCGGAACCTCTAAAGTATAGAATGGTTTGTCAATTTCTTCCGCTATTTCGCCCATTTTTTTCTTTTGGTCGCAAGTAGTTGGGTTTACAATCAGTTTGGGTTTAATATTTCCTGGGAGAATATCTAAATACACTGCACCAAGTGTAGATTTTACCATAGGACAGGTTTTTGCGGGTAAAAACTCAGCTCCGATTTGGTCTGTTGCATAGGCTCCTGCACATATACGAACAGGTGTGCCGCCGGTTGCATAAATCAGTTCTAGCGGTACATGTACACACATCGACGCAATAACCTTTTTGTCCTTATGAATTGTTCCTGTTGTGTATTCCTCAAAACGTTTATAAAAATATTCCATGTTTTTCGGGTTATCAGGAAAATTGTCGGTAATTTCTGCCAAGTTTTTCTTGATTTCCATTGAATAATGGATACTTCCCGTTTTTTTCATCCGCTCAAAGCGGTCTTTATTTACTTTCATCTTCCTGTTCTTTATTTGGTTCAATAGATTTTATATATTCTGTTAAGCTTGTGCCACTATATCTTTTAAAAAAGCCTTCTTGCGTTGCATTAAAAAGCGGGATTCCGGCAAAAGATATTTTCAAACAGTCATCTTCGGGGCAAGCCTCAACACATTTTACACACAACATACAGTCATCTTTAACTATGTTTTTACTAATAACATCATCGGCTATTTCACGTATGCCTACATCGCATACACGATAACAGTTTCCGCAACGCGTACATTTATCACCGTCTTTTGTCATTCGTAAAAGGCTTATTTTTGAAAAAATAAAATGTAACGCACTCATAGGACAGAAGAAACAGAAAAAACGTTTTTTAACAAATGAACCTACTAAGAATATGGCTGCAACCATCATTCCCAGCGATGTCATAATAATTGTTGTGGTGTCAGTGAAATCTATAAATATTTGTGAAGTATCGCCTGTAAATAAGGGCAATATTATTCTTGCCGGACAAATTTGGCAAAAAGGGGTGTGCATTCCATGTGGCAAGGGTATGCCGAAAAATGTGTTCCGAATACCCAAAGGAATTAATATAAGTAAAACCAAAAGCATGTATTTTATTACTTTTAGTTTTTTAAAGCTCATTTCATCATATCGTGTAAAACTAAATCCCAGAAATTTACGCAGTTTAGTAATCCAATCTTGTAAAGTGCCCAAAGGGCAAACAAAACCGCACCATGCTTTATTTAAAAATATGAAAAAAACAAGAAAAGTAGCCAAACTTGTCAATATGGCTAAGCCTCTGAAACTAAATAAAGAGCTCCAACTTGTATTAAGTTCATGTTGTACACCGATTAGGTAACAACCTCCCGGACTGCCTTGAACATAAGGACATGAAAAAATAGGTAGTCTTGAAGCTATCTCAATAAAAAAATAGCCTCCGTAAACAAAGATGAAAAAAGAAATTATTTGCACCCAAAAACGAAAGCGCGACACATTTGAGTTGTCGATATATTGTTTGAATTTTAATTTTTGCATTTTATATAATTTTTTATTTAAAAGCTGATTAATCTTTTAACTTTTCGTTAAATTCTAATTCTTTATAAGGTCTTTTTCTACGTTCTTTGTAGATGAAAATTCCTGAAATACTAAGTATTGTTACAAGCAGAAAAACAATTAGCCCCCACACCATTGATGTGTACATTGTACGAGCCGGACGATAGCCATCTGACATTGTGAATTTGTAATGAATATAATGGTAAGGCTTAGCTTTATACTCAATATCTTGTTTTACTGTATAATCTGCTTCTAAAAGGTAGTAGTGAATTTTTCTTCTGTTTAGCTCTTGCCAATTACTGAAATAATCCTGAATAAATTGAATGTCAACTTCGCCGTTTTTGTCGGTTAAGACTGTATTTCTCCATCCTTTTTGTGTGTTTACAGTGATTTTAGCTCCTTCAACAGCCTTGCCTTTAAATAGTGCTTGATATTTCTCATCACCGCCCGAGACACTGAAATAGTGATAGTCTTCATACGGGTGTCGCTTTCTGATAATTTCAAAATCAGTAATTTCGGGATAATGCATTACCGGTCGGGCTTCTAATTTTTTATGGTGCCCGTTTCGGCAACTATGATTTAAAAGTTCTGTTTTTGCAATATTTATATATAAAGTATCACCAACAGGTTTTTTAATAATTAAGTAGGCATTGTAATATCCTTCTTCATTCATTTCAAATTTTAAATAGCAAGTTTTGCCTTTAATAAGTTCAATAGGTTCCTTTTTGCTTACAGGCGACATAAGTGTTATCGAATAATCTGTACTGTCATCAAGGCATATGTATGATGCATTTTTTATGGAGCTGCCTTGTCTTATCCATTGAACATATTTTGTGCTTCCTCCATAGTATTGTCTTCTGTTTGCTTTGTTATTGGTTCCGGTTTTGCTGCTGTCTTTATCCGATTTTTTATAATTTTTCTTTTTATTGGTATATTGATTATTGTTCCTGTCTTGTTTAATTGCCGACCAACGATGCATTCCTGATGATTTCACTTGTTTTTTCATAAAATCAGGCGGAGTATTTGACAGCCATATTACTTCTTGTGCCTGTACTTTTGTTAAAACAATTGAAAATATAATAAGGATAAAAACTGTTTTTTTCATAATCAGTGCTTTTAAACTTTCCGAAAGCGAAAGCTTTCGGAAAGTAATTAGTGAAAAAATTAAAAACTATAAGCAATAGTAAATGTGTAATTTATTGGCCAGCCCGGCGAATAATTTTGACTCCATCCTCTGTAATTAGAAGCATAAGCACGTGCTGCATATTTTTCATCCAGTAAATTATTCACGGCAAATGATGCTTTTATATCTTTCCATTTATACATTACTTTTGCATTTAGTAGTGAATAGCCGTCATACATAAACATATTTTCATTATCCATGTGGTATTTTCCTACAAATTTGTAATCAGCCGATATTCCCAGCCCAAAATCAAAGTCATATCTCGCTCCTAGGGTGTATTGGTTAAAAGGTGATTTTCTTAATACTTGACCAATTAAATCTTCATCGGCACTGTTTGTGTATCTGGCATCAAGATATGAATAGCTTATAAAAGCACTTAAATTATCTACAATCTGTGCGTTCACGGAAACTTCTACACCTTGATGTCTTGTATCACCAATATTATCATATTTTTCTAAATAAGGATTGTCAGGCAATGGCACAGTTTCTATTTGGTCGGTAAAATCCATTAAAAAATAAGATATTTGATAATTTATTTTATTGATTAAATTACCTCTTAAACCTATTTCATAATTTGTTAAATATTCGGGTTTTAAATCCGGATTTGGTTCAGCAGTGTAACCGCCTATGAACATTTGATAATATTGGGGTGGGTTAAATCCTTTGCCAATATTTCCAAAAACTGTTAAATTGCTCATTGGGTTATATGCAAAGCCGAATTTAGGGCTAAATGCATCAACTGATGTGCTTGAAGATGTGTTTCTGTCTCCTTCATTAAATTCATCAACCCAGTCGTATGAAATTCCATCGTATCTTAATCCAACAGTTAAAAATAGTTTATTGTTGATATTAAATTCATCTTGAATGTAAAAACCGCTTAAATCATAGGTGACTGTTCCTTGATCATCAAGGTCGCCAATTACACCGGTTGCTTCATCTCTGTTGTATTCTTCCATATACGAAGTTTCTCTATCAAATTTTCCACCGATGGTAATTGTGTTTTTTTGCCCGGCAACATCAAATCCGAACGTATAACGTGCTTCTCCACCAAATAAATCTACATCATATTTTCCCCAGGCTCTATCGCTGTAATGACCTTCGTCATATCTTCCGCGGGTATAAATATCAACGGTTAAAGCCGAATTATTCGACCATGTTTTTACATAGTCTAAATATGCTCTATACAGTGTTTTGTCATAACCTGCCCACAGGCGGTCTGCCGCGGTCGGGTTTTCAATAAAAGTTATACTGTCAATTGAACCGGCTAATAAGGAGTTGCTTAAAGAATAATCAAAAGTGAATTTAAGTTTTCCTGCTGCTTTAAAGTCTTTTGATAATTTAGTACCTAAATGAGTTGATTCATAAGCAGAATGATCTCTATATCCATCTGACGAATAATAATTGGCTTTTACTAAATAATTAAAGCCGTTTTTACCTCCATTGATATTTCCACCTACTTTATAAGTTCCGTATGAGCCTATTAAGCCTTCAAAATCACCATGAATTCCGTCTTGTGGTTTTTTTTCAATTACATTAATTACACCGGTTAATCCGTTAGGTCCATATAAAGCTGAAACAGGACCTTTCATCACTTCAATTTTTTCGGCATTTTGCATGTCAATACCTTCAAAGCTGGTGCGTCCCATTGCTTCTGTAATAGGAATACCATCTACTAATACCAAAATACCACGGGTTACGTAAGTGTGTAAACCTACTCCACGAAAACTTACAACACTTGCTTCGGAGTGTTGTGTATCTTCTGTAAATACTCCGGGTATTTCCATTAATGCTTCTGAAATATTTCTCCCGTTGGTTTGTTCTATCCGTTTTGCACCAATAACATATATCTGAGAACCAATAGCTTTTACGCTTTTATCTGTTTTTGTCGCCGAAATAGTTACTTCATCAACGGTTTGTGTTTCTTCTTTTAAACTGAAATTGATTTCTGTTGTTTTACCGGATGTAACTTTAATTTTATTTTTAGCTGTTGCGAAACCTATCGATTTAGTTTCAACGGTATATTCACCAGCAGGAACATCTTTTATTATAAATATACCATTTGCATCGGTAACTGCTCCAATGCCAAGCTTTTTTATAACTACCTGAACATCTGCAATTTTTTCATTTGTATTTTTATTAATTACAGTCCCTTTTATGTTTCCTTTGTTTTGTGCATTAATGCTCAATACACTTGTAAAAATCAGGAAAATTAAAGACAATATTTTAATATACTTTTTCATAATTTCATCAGATTAATAATTTAATTTTGGACAATACAATCCCTATATCTGTAATTTTACAGTTATTTTTATGTATTTATTTTTGATAATTGTTCAAAAAATGCTGCTGATTACTTTTCTTTTGATTTCACCAAAAAACCTATCTATATAAATTATGAAAAAAAGTAAGCAGCAGCATTGGAAAGGATTATGCCTTAGGAGGGTGGAAAATATCCGTAATTAAAATAAACTGATAATTTATTAAGTATGGAACAATAATCTTTCTACATTTTTGAGCATAAAAACTTTGCTGTTTTGACAAAAACAAAACGGTAATTACAGGGTCTGATTTGAGCGGTGGTGGTGCTTGTGGTTCTTGTTGCTGTTGTACGGGAGCGCTGTTTGCCTTTTTTATTTGTTTTTTCAGATGACATTTCCCGTTACAGTGCATTTCCGGTTTATCTTTATTCTCACATAAAACTTCTGCAATATACTTTTTATTCAGCTCATACTCAATATAAGGCATATAAGGTATGGTCCATGCAAGAATATACATGAATAAGAGAAAAAGCGATATGTATCTCCTGTAATTCATTATTTATTTTTGATAATTAGATTTAACTAATTATCCTTTTCTGTAAATAGATAATTTCATTAAAAAATTATTTAACTTTTATTGCTTTTAAATAAACTATAAACTGCAGGCTGTCCGTAAATACAAACTCATCTTCGCTTTTAGCAAATTTTTTTGACATGTGGGTAATTCCCCAATCGGTACGATCAATTACAAATTTTTCTGACTGAGCCAATAGGGTATCGCCTGAAAAATCCATAACACTTTTAAATCGAATGGGCTTTTTTACATCTTTAATTTGTAAAGAGCCTTTTATGAAAAAAGTGTTGCCTTTATCATTGGTAATTTTAGTAATTTTAAATATTGATTGAGGGTAGTTTTTTGTGTCAAAAAAATCTTTTGATTTAAGAATATTTTCTAAAGTACCGCGCATTAAATTGTTATCAATATCTGTATCGTGGATACTGTCCATATTAACAATAAAAACTCCTCCCACCAATTTTCCGTTCTTTACCTGAAAATATCCTTCTTTTAATACTACCATACCGGTGTGTTTATCACAAAACCATTCCAATTGACTTTCCTCTGGCAGTATTTGATACTTGTTTCCTGTAAAATTAAGTGTTGTATCCGGTTTTTCCTGCAAACCTTTAAATACTGTTTTTGTTTTTTTGATATGCATCGATACTTTACCAATGCAGGTATCTTTTTCAATTTTATTCTTTTGCGTATTTTTTTGCTCGCTTGTACTGTTATTACAAGCGAATATAAAATAGGAACTAAAAATTAAAATTAAATAATATATTTTTTTAGATAAACTCATTTTTTAATGTTTATTATTTCCTTCACTTACCACACCCGTAGCTATTCCGTTTACCAAAAATTTTTCAATTGATTCAGGAATATTTATAGCGCCTATAAATATTGTGCTGTCCAGTTCTGCGGCAAAAAAGTTACAATCTTTCAAATTGGCACCTGTAAAATCTGCTTTTTGTAAATGTGCACCTTGGAAAGTAGAGCCGGTAAAGTTAGTATATCTACAACGTGCATATTCCAAGCCTGCGCCGGTAAAATCGCTATATGCAAAATTACAAGAGTCTAAAATTGAGTGCATTAAAACAGCACGAATAAACCGGGTTTTTACAGCACTTGCTCCGGTAAAATTTGAATACAAAAACTCAACATCTTTTAATAAAGCATTATCCATTTTTGTATTCATTAGTTTGGTTCTATGCCCTTCCATTCCAAACATATTAGCGCCCCTGAAATCGCAATTGCTCAAATCAGCACCATTAACGTGTACGTGAAAAAGTTTTGCTTGCCTGAAATTACTGTTTGATAAATCGGAACCGTTAAATTTTGTCCAACGAATATCAGCCGTACGAAAATCAGAATTGGAAAAATTAGCATCAGAGCAGTTTGCCGAACGAAAACTACATGCTCTAAAATCGCTATGATGTACATTTACTCCGTACCAGTAAACAGTGTCTAAGTTTGCAAAACGGAAATCATCAAATTCCTGAGGTACAGGAATAATGCCTTTTTGTCGAACGATGCTGTCGTTTAAAGCTTCCTTAGCAATTTGGCTGCGCTCCTCCTCACTCAAAAAGTTCGCTAATTTGTATAAATTAGTGGTATCTATATCTGAGTTGTAATTTTCTGAACTGTTTGTTGAACATGCTCCGAAAATTAGGCTGAAAATACTAATAAGGATGATTGCAAAATATTTTTCCATATGATTTTAGATTACATCGCTTTTATTAAAATGTTTGTTGCCGAAGTAAGCAAATAAATATCCGAATAAAAAAGGGTAAATAATTGAGAATGCTATAAATACCGGTCTTGAAACAGTATCCAGAATATAGTACGATGCCGGACCCATAACCGTTAACGCAGGGTCAAATAATGATAAAGCACCGGTACGGAATACTTGAAGCGGATTTAACATCCCCACGCTAATCACGATACCCGGCTCTAAACGCATTTTTAACATAACACCCATTAAAATCAAGTCTAAAAAGGCTACTAAAAACAGCCAAATAATAAACGCTGTACCAATGGCTAATTCTTGTGTTCTTGCTTTTGCCGAAATGTACATCCCCAAGCCGAGAAAACAAAAAACCATAGCTGCAAGCAAACCGCTGTATAAAGCAAATAAATCCCATGGAACATCTATTCTTGTAATGGTAGCCCAAATAGTTGCCCCAAACAAGGCAAGGAAAACAGGAACATATATTACAACAAATCTACCCAGAAATTTTCCCCAAAAATATCCTGAAAAAGTTAAGGGGAGTGAAAGTATATATTCCATGACATTACTTTCTTTATCACCTACGAGCGAGCGCACGGTTGAAATTAATACATAAATCGGTAAAATAACCATGCTTACTTGCATAAAAGTTACCATTAACCTGCCCAAACCGATAAATCCGATTATCTGCGACTCGGTTACTCCCAGTGCAAACATAATGGCAACAAATCC
>JALSLF010000520.1 GCA_026988445.1 Bacteroidales bacterium | reverse complement strand
GCCTACTGTAATAGGCTACGAAACAGTAGGAAAAGTATTGAAAGTTGGTGAACAAGTAAAAAATATTGCTGTGGGCGATAGAGTAATTGCTTTTACACGCTTTGGCGGATATTCGCAATATGTTATCACAAAGGCTGTTGCTGCTGTTAAGATTTCTGATGATTTTTCGGCAGGCAAAGCTTTAGCTTTGGCAACACAATATACCACAGCTTATTATGCTGCTTATATTGCAGCAAATGTTCGCGAAGGTGAAAAAGTGCTGGTTCATGCGGCAGCAGGTGGTGTGGGTACGGCATTGGTACAATTATGCAAATTAAAAAACTGTAAAATTTACGGTACTGCAGGCTCTGATGAAAAAATTGAATACATTAAAAAACTAGGTGTTGATATTGCTATTAATTATCGTCAAAAAGATTTTAGTTCACAAATAAACGAAAAATTAGATGTGGTTTTTGATTCTATTGGCGGCAGTACTTTTAACAAAGGCTATAAACTTTTAGGTAGTGGCGGTAGGATGGTGCCATACGGAGCTGCAACCCAACTTGATGCCGGTAATTTTTTCAGTAAATTAAAATTTGCTTTGTCGTTTGGGATTTATCACCCTGTTGGGTTTATTATGCAATCGAAGGCAATGATTGGGGTAAATATGTTGCGCATTGCCGATGATAAACCGGAAATTTTGCAGTATTGTATGCAAAATTTAGTAAAACTTGCCGAAGAAGGAAAAATAGAGCCTAAAGTTTTTAAAATATATCCTATTGATGAATTAAACGAAGCACATACTGCATTGGAAAATCGTGAAACAATTGGTAAAGTGGGAATAAAATGGTAGATACTACAAAAATTTATATTAAAAATATGGTTTGTCCACGCTGCATTAAAGTTGTAAGCGAAGAGTTTGGCAAATTAGGCTTTGATATACGTTCTATAAAACTCGGAGAAGTTGAGTTGGAAAATAAACTCAGCGAAAATGACTATGAAAACATCAGCAAAGTACTTGTAGAAAACGGCTTTGAGTTAATTGATGATAAACGTAGCCGGATTATTGATAAAATCAAAACAAGTATTATTGAATTGGTTCATTATCATAAAGATAAACCTGAACATGTTAATATTTCCGATTATTTGGTAGAAAATATTGGTTATGATTATTCGTATTTAAGCAGGATTTTCTCAGAGGTAGAGAGTATCACGATTGAGAAATATTTAATTTATCAGAAAATTGAAAGAGTAAAAGAATTACTTATTTATGATGAACTGACTTTAAGCGAAATTGCTTGGGATTTGGGTTACAGCAGTGTGCAGCATTTATCCAATCAGTTTAAAAAAATCACCGGCTTAAGTCCTTCGCATTTTAAAAAATTGAAAGACAACAAACGTAAACCTTTAGATAAAGTTTGACCTAAAAATTATTATGAAGATTTTAAAAAAAGAAATTGTCAGTAGTTCAAAATACTTGAATTTTGTAGCTACTAAATTTATCAATAAAAATAATGAAGAAAGCATCTGGTATTCTGCCGAACGTAGTAATGGCGGTAAAACCGTAATTATTGCGGCTATACAAGATGATAAATTGGTGGTTACAAAGGAATTCAGAGTGCCTATTGGCGGATATGAATGGGCTTTGCCGGCAGGTCTTGTTGATGAAAACGAAAGTATTGAAACAACTGCCCGGCGTGAACTTAAAGAAGAGACTAATTTGGAATTAACAAAAATAGTACAAGTTACACCTTTTATGACTAATTCGGCAGGCTTGACCAACGAAGTGGTTTCTATTGTTTTTTGTTATGCACAAGGCAGTGTAAATCAGTCGGGTAATGAACAGAGTGAAGAAATTGAAACTTTTTTAATGAATAAAAAAGAGCTGAGCAATTTAATGAAGGATAAAAGCAAGGTATTTTCGGCAAAAGCATGGCTCATTTTTGACAAATTTATTCATCAAGGCTGGTAATTTTTGTTAAATTAAATTTATTGTAGCAATGCATTTTGAACTTACCAAAGAATATATCGAAGAATTAAAACAAATCATTGAAAATAAAGATGAAAAAAAGGCAAAAGAGCTGATGGAACATCTTCATGCAGCGGATATTGCCGAAATTTATGATGATTTAAGCATTAATGAAGCCAAATTCCTTTTTCTTTTATTAGATGGTGATAAAGCTGCCGATGTTTTGGCTGAATTGGAAGATGATGACCGTGAACGCTTCATGAAAGTGCTTCCGAGTGAGGTAATTGCCAAAAAATTCATCGACCACATGGATTCGGACGATGCAGCTGATGTAATTGCCGATTTGCCCGATGAACGACAGGAAGAGGTATTGTCGCATATTGACGATATGGAGCAAGCCGGAGATATTGTTGATTTGCTGAAATACGATGAAGATACCGCAGGGGGCTTAATGGCAAAAGAGCTTATATCGGTAAAAGAGGATTGGACCGTTGAAAAATGTATTGCAGAGATAAGGAAACTTGCCGGTGAAATTGATGAAGTGTTCTTTGTTTATGTAGTTGATGATGACAATGTATTAAAGGGCGTATTATCATTGAAACGTTTGATTATTGCAGACAGTAAAAAGAAAATTATCGATATTACCAATACGGATATTATATCGGTAAAAGAAGATATGCCTAAGGATGAAGTGGTTAATATTGCCGGTAAATACGATTTGGTTGTACTTCCCGTAGTGGACAGTTTGGGACGTTTGGTAGGGCGTATAACCATTGACGATATTGTTGAGGTAATGCAAGAAGAAGCCGAAAAAGATTATCAAATGGTTTCGGGTATTACCGAGGATGTTGAGCCGGGCGATAAAATTTGGGTTTTGACCCGTGCACGTCTGCCTTGGTTGTTGATTGGTTTATTTGGCGGGATGTTAGGTGCAAAAGTAATCAGTATTTACGAAGAGCCTTTGGCACAATTTGCAGCTATGGCATTTTTTATTCCTTTAATAGCTGCCATGGGCGGAAATGTAGGCGTGCAGTCTTCATCAATTATAGTGCAGGCTTTGGCTAGTCATAACACTGGTTTAGACAGTACTTTTGTTCGTTTACTGAAAGAGTTAGCTGTAGCTTTATTAAACGGAGTAATTCTATCAGTATTAATTTTTGCTTTAAGTTATGTTTTTTACGATAATTTGGCATTATCGCTTTCGGTAAGTATTGCGCTTATTTTAGTAATTGTTTTTGCTTCTATTTTCGGTACTTTTGTTCCTTTGGCTTTGCATAAATTTCAAATAGACCCTGCTTTGGCAACAGGACCTTTTATAACTACCGTAAATGATATTACCGGACTATTTATTTATTTGAGTATTTCGCAGGTAATTTTTTCAAATTTGTTGTGATTTAAGGAAATGAATAAACTGTTTTAGTGGATAAAATCTAAACTTTTCAATTTTTTTACGGTTTCTGCCGGATTTTTAGAGCCAAATACAAAACTACCGGCAACCAAAACATTTGCCCCGGCATCAATTAGTTTTTCTGCGTTGCTTGCATCTACTCCGCCATCAATTTCAATCAGCAGGTTTTTGTTTATTTTTTCAGATAGTGCTTTTAACTGATTAATTTTTTTATAGGTGTTTTCTATAAATTTTTGTCCGCCAAAACCGGGATTTACCGACATAAGCAAAACCATATCTAAATCCGGTAAAATATCTTCTAATAAATGTACCGGTGTATGCGGATTAAGTGAAACACCCACTTTCATTCCCAATGATTTAATTTGTTGAACCGTACGATGTAAATGTGTACATGCTTCATAATGAACGGTTAGAATATCTGCTCCTGCGTTTTTGAAATCTTCGATGTAGCGTTCGGGTTGTACAATCATCAGGTGAACATCTAAGGGTTTTTCTGCATGTTTTTTTATTTGCTTAATTACCGGCATTCCAAAAGTAATGTTGGGTACAAAAACTCCATCCATTATATCGAGATGAAACCAATCGGCTTCACTCTCATTCATAAGTTTAATTTCTTTTTCCAGATTGGTAAAATCTGCCGATAAAAACGATGGGGATATTAAATGTTGCATATTCTGTTATTAAACTATTCTTCTTCGTTTTCTTCTTCTTTATGTTCTTCTATTTCTTCGTTACGTTCTACAATAATGGGGTCTTGGTCTTCATCGTACCTCCGTTTGCGCAAAATTATTCGTAATGCCAATACTGCTTTTTCTAAATCAACCACCAAATTTCCGGGTATATTCATTTCTAAAATATTGGTAATTACTTTTAGGGTATCGGTGGACATATTTTTTACTACAAAAACATTTGCCGTGAGTTTATCAGGTGGTAATTGACTGCCTTCTTCACCGGTGTAATTTTTATCAGCCAAATAATGTTCAATTATTTCCACATCATTTTTAACCGATGAAATATCATCATAAAAAAATTCATTAGTGCGTTCATGCATGATGACATTGTTTGCCCAATCATAAGTACAGGTATAAAAACTAATGTAATTTACCGTAAGCGCAATAATTTGCACATTCCAGATTGAGTAAAGCGTTTTTCCGCTTTCGGTTACTCGTTTTAATATTTGTTCTTTCTCAATACCCGGAGTTTCCCAGTTAACCGGATAGGGTACTAATAAAAAGTTTTTTGATTCCAGTGCGCCCATGTTTAAGCGTAGCTTTTTAATAGCTGTTTCTTTAATTTCGGTATTCAAATCGTTAATCAGCCATTTTATCATATCTTCTTCGCTTGGGCGCGATGAATAAATTTTACGTCCGCGAAAATAGGGTTTTACCCAAACCGCAAACAATACCCAACCGGTTATGATAAAGCCAATTCCGGCTATGGTTGTATTATTAAAAAAATACATAATAAACAGCCCGAACAAAATAGACATAATGGCAAACTTTAACCACCAACTGTGCATGGGCGGATATTCGGGTTCAAATACCGTAAAGTATGCTTTTATATGATTTGTCCGGTTTGCTGTGCGCATTTTTTAGTAATATAGTTTTATCTGATGTTCAAAAGTTTTGTTGTTTTTTATTAATTATCTGATAATTAATTATATAGGCTAAGTAAAACGTTTTAAAGCCCTGTCGGACGTTTAAAAGTTTATTTTACTTTAACGAGTTAATTTGTTCTTCCAATGCTTTTATTTTGGTTTCAGCTTCGGTTTTTTTCTTTTGTTCCATTGCCACCACTTTTTCGGGTGCATTTTGAACAAATCGTTCATTTGCCAATTTTTTCATTACCGAATTTAAAAAGCCTTTGGTGTAATCCAGTTCTTTTTGCAATTTTTTTAATTCTTCTTCCGTATCGATTAAATTACCCAGCGGCACAAAATATTCTACCGATTTTATGATAAAACTTGCAGCACCTTCTACTTTATCTTTTACTTCCTCAATGCTTGAAACACCCGCCAACTTTTCAATAATCGAATTGGATTCATGATTATAATTCGCTGCTTTTACTTTTAATTCAACAGTTTCCCGCATTGGGATATTTTTTTCTTTTTTTATGTTTCTTATGGCTGAAATTACTTCTTTTACAGTTTCACAATTTTCTAACAACTGTTTATTGTAATCGGTTTTTTCAGGCATTTGAGCAACAACAATGCTTTCTCCTTCTTTTCTTTCTTCAAGTAACTGCCATATTTCTTCGGTAATAAATGGCATAAAAGGATGTAAAATACGCAGTATTTTATCAAAAAACTGAATAGTTGCTTCGTAGGTTTTTGCATCAATTGGTTTTTGATATGCAGGTTTTACCATTTCAAGATACCATGCCGAAAATTCGTTCCAAAAAAATGTATAAACGGTCATTACTGCTTCTGAAATACGAAAATCAGCAAATTGTTTATCCAAAGTTTCAAGTACTTCGTTCAATTTATGCTCAAACCAATTAATTGCTTTAATGGCAGAATCGGGTTGTTTTAACTCATTGCTTACTTCCCACTGCTTTACCAAACGGAATGCATTCCATATTTTGTTTGCAAAATTTCTGCCTTGTTCGGGTAATTTATCGTCGTATAATAAATCGCCTCCGGCAGGTGAACATAAAAGCATTCCGATACGCACTCCATCGGCACCGTATTTTTTCATTAATTCAATCGGGTCGGGCGAATTGCCAAGTTGTTTTGACATTTTTCTACCCTGCTTATCGCGTACCATTCCGGTAAAATATACATTACTAAACGGTTTTTCCTTTCGATATTCATATCCCGAAATAATCATTCGTGCTATCCAGAAAAAGATAATATCATGTCCGGTAACTAAATCATTGGTTGGATAGTAATAGTTAATTTCCTCATTATCGGGCTGATTAATTCCGTTGAAAACCGAAATTGGCCAAAGCCAAGATGAGAACCAAGTATCCAATACATCTTCGTCTTGACGTAAATCTTCGGCTTGCAAATTTTCATTTCCGGTTTTTTTACGTGCCAATTCAACTGCCTCTTCCATATTTTCAGCAACTACAAAATCATTGCTGCCGGGTAAATAAAACGCAGGAATACGCTGCCCCCACCATAATTGGCGAGAGATGTTCCAATCGCGAACTCCTTCCATCCAATGGCGATATACATTTTTAAATTTCTTTGGAAAGAATTTAATATTGTCGTTCATTACATTTTCCAAAGCCGGTTTTACCAACTCACCCATTTTCAAAAACCATTGCATCGATAGTTTTGGTTCAATTACGGCATCGGTACGCTCCGAAAAACCTACTTTATTTACATAATCTTCGGTTTTGACTAAAAATCCTTTCTCTTCAAGTTCTTTAGCGATAAGTTTTCGTACTTCAAAGCGGTCTTTACCGATGTAGAGTTGTGCAGCCTCGCTTAAAGTTCCGTCGTCATTAAAAATATCAATGCTCGGCAGATTATATTTTTGACCGATTTCATAATCGTGAATATCATGCGCAGGGGTAATTTTTAATGCACCTGTACCAAATTCTCTATCTACGTATTCGTCTTGAATAACCGGTACGGGGCGGTTTACCAAAGGTACGATTACTTTTTTGCCTTTAAATTTTGCAAATCGTTCATCTTCAGGATGTACACAAACCGCTGTATCACCTAATATTGTCTCGGGGCGTGTTGTAGCAATGGTAATATATTCATTTTCACCTTCTACTTGATATTTCAGATAATAAAGTTTTGAATTTAGTTCTTTATAAATTACCTCTTCATCCGAAACTGCTGTTTTAGCACTCGGGTCCCAATTTATCATTCTAATTCCGCGATAAATCTTACCTTTATTATATAAATCAACAAAAACTTTAATTACACTATCGTAAAGTTCTTTGTCCATTGTGAAACGGGTTCTGTCCCAATCGCAAGAGGCTCCGAGTTTTTTTAATTGTTCAAGAATGATTCCACCATGTTTTTCTTTCCATTCCCAAGCATGCTTTAAAAATTCATCGCGCGAAAGCGAATTTTTATCAATTCCTTCGGCTTTTAGTTTGGCAACAACTTTTGCTTCGGTTGCAATAGAGGCATGGTCGGTACCCGGCACCCAACAAGCATTTTTCCCCAGCATACGTGCACGGCGGATAAGAATATCTTGAATAGTATTGTTGAGCATGTGCCCCATGTGCAAAACACCGGTAACATTTGGCGGCGGTATTACTATGGTGTAGGGTTCTCTATCATCAGGAACGGACTTAAATAATTTGTTGTCTAACCAATATTTATACCATTTATCTTCCGTGTTTTGCGGATTATATTGCGAAGGAATTTCCTTTGTCATAGTGTATTAAATTTTTTTAATATTTAAACTAAAGCGCAAAAATATAAAAAGTATTTGTACTTTAATCTTATACACCTATAAATTACAAGGAAAATTGTTTTTAAGCTAAATTAAACGATTAGCTACTTTAATACCTTGGTTTTTATTTTGGTTCTATCACTATTTTACCGGAAAAATATAAATTGGGTTTAAATTAATCGTCAGGCATCTTTTAAATATCTTGATATTTTGTATTAACCGGTAAGTACACTTAGTTTACCTGCGGTAAATGTATAATCCGCAGATTTTCACGGATTTTCACAGATATTTTAAACATCTTCGATGTTTTTGTATCTAAGCGCTAAGAACACTAAGCTTGCCTGCGATAAAATTTTTTAGTATTAAACCTAAATTTAGGTAATCGTCAGGCATCTTTTAAATATCTTGATATTTTGTATTAACTGGAAGTACACTTAGTTTACCTGCGGTAAATGTATAATCCGCAGATTTTCACGGATTTTCACAGATATTTTAAACATCTTCGATGTTTTTGTTTCTTAACGCTAAGAACACTAAGCTAGCCTGTGGTAAATTTTTTTAGTATTAAACCTAAATTGAGCGATCACCTACCTTGATAAGCTCTAATGTTTTGATTTAGAGATATTTATAGAAAAAAGACACAAATACCAAAGGGTATACTTGCTTCTCTCTAAACTATTAAATATCGTACCTTGGTGCTTTTTTGTGCATAACCACTCAATTTAGGTTAAAAAGACAAAGCAAAGTTTGTGTTTTTTACAAGAACTATTTTTCCGGATCAAAATCTTTTACCTTTAATTTTGTAATGATTCG
>JALSLF010000519.1 GCA_026988445.1 Bacteroidales bacterium | reverse complement strand
TAATATTTCTAAGCAAGTTACCATTATCAACTACTCTTTGAATATTCGTAAAATTTGATAAATCAAGATTACCGTAAGTAACATTATCATAATGACAAGCATAACAATTTGTCTGAAATATTGGCTGGATGTCTCTGGTATAGGAAATATTACTTGTATCACATAATTCATCAGGATACAACTCTTCTTCATCATAATTAGCACATGATGAAACTAATACAATCAGTAAAATAAAAAATAATTTGTAAATCATTGCTTAAGATTTTAAACATTAAATGCTAAGGCTTAAATTTTCATAAAAGTTTTTGTGTAGATTTTATCATCAATATGAATTCTTAAAAACAGGATACCGGAAGGAATTTTATCAAGTTCTATTAATTGTTTATTATAATTATTAATGATTTTTAACACTTTCCCTTGTGAATTTACAATTTCTAACAATTTAATTTGACCGGAATTTTTAATAGAAATATTTAAATAAGTCTTAGCAGGATTTGGCCAAATACGAATATTGCTATCTGACTTATTAATCTTGGCAAAGCTATTTGTTCCTGCTTCAATTACCGTGGTAGATGTTAAATAAACCTGATCGCCGGAAGAGGATAAATCGGAATTTGTGGCATTAATTGCTGCATAAAACGTTACACTTCCTGTTCCTGCATCAGGGGCAGTCCAATTCATTTTCCAATTTACCGAGTCGGAAGCAGATGTACCTTTTGAAGTGTGTGTTACAGCAACACTATCGTTAGTAAATTGTGTATTTACCGAATCAATAAGCGACCAAATTCCTGTTTTTCTTGTGCTTGTTTCGGCGGTAATTTCAAAACCAATACGGTTTGAACCACTATGAAAAGCCCTTATTTCGATTTCATAAGTAGCTCCGGGTACATAGCCGCTACCCGGTATGTTGGTGGTAATCCATTTTTCTTTATTAATAACACTTGAACCGGAATGGCAGCCAGTGCAATTGCTCCCATCAATAGGCGAACCTGTTTTACCTCCGGGTGAGCCGGAAAATTTTGAAGTTCCTGCCCAAAAAATAAAAAATAAAATTCCTGTTAAGCCTAAATTTTTAAAAAACTGATACATCCTTAGTTGAATTTAATGAAATAAGAGTGGATAAAATACAAAAAAAAATTAATAATTAAAAAGCGTTGTTTATAAGGTATGTATATCCTTAAATCTAAATTGTAAAAGAGAAATAATACGCAAGAAGCTCAAAAAAAAGAATTCACCGGACGAAATGAAAGCAAACATTCATCAAGCCGGATTAATTGCCTGTTAAATCTTTAAATACTTCTTCAAGGCTTTTTTCTTGTTTTTGCATAGAAAGGACACTTAAATTATTTTGAACTGCAAAATTAAATATACTTTCTCTAATATCTTTATTTTCAACACCTTGTATTAGCCAAACATTGTCTTTATGGTGCTCGGCTTTGTGCATATCTTTAATTTGCTTTAATAATTCAGCATTTACTTTTTTATTAAACTCAACAATAATGGTTGTTTTTGAATCTAATTTGTTTTCTTTAATGCTTTGAGTTTGGTCATCTGCTACAATCTTGCCTTTATCAATAATAATAATCCGATCACAAATAGCCTCTACTTCTTGCATAATATGGGTAGAAAGCATTATTGTTTTTTCTTTTCCTGTTTCGGCAATCAAATTTCTGATTTCAATGATTTGATTAGGGTCTAATCCTGTGGTAGGCTCGTCTAAAATCAATACATCAGGGTTATGAATTAATGCTTGGGCTAATCCAACACGCTGACGATATCCTTTAGATAAAGCCGCAATTTTTTTATTTTGTTCAATGCTTAAACCGGTTTTTTCAATTATTTCGCGAACTCTTTGCTTAATTTCTTTTTTGGGCATATGTAAAGATGCAACAAAAGCAAGATATTCTTTTACATACATATCTAAATAAAGCGGGTTGTGCTCCGGCAAATAGCCTACGTGTTTACGAATTTCAAGCGAATGATCATCGGCATTCAAATTATTTACAAATACTTCTCCTTCGTTGGCAGGAATAAAACCCGTAATAATTTTCATCATGGTAGATTTTCCTGCACCATTTGGACCTAAAAAACCAACAATTTCGCCACTTTTAATTTCAAAAGAGACATTATCCAAAGCTTTTTGCTTTCCGTATAGTTTGGTAATATTTTTTACGATTATAGACATTGCATAAATTTTGAAACAAATTTAAACAAAAATTATTATTATTTTTGAAGTCATTTTATCAATTAGCTTATGAACTTTAAATATTGTACCGATTTTAACGCTTTTAAACGTTTTCCGAGCCGAAAAGTAAAAATAGGAAACAGTTCCATTGGTGGTGATGCTCCTATTCGTATTCAATCAATGACCAATACAGATACGCTTGATACCGAAAAAAGTGTAGAACAATGTATTCAAATTTTTGATGCCGGTGCAGATTTTGTTCGATTAACAGTACAAACACCCAAACATGCCGAAAATCTTGCAGCGATAAAAAGCACATTAAAAGAAAAAGGATATAATCAGCCGCTAATTGCCGATGTTCATTTTAACCCGAAAGTAGCAGAAGTTTCGGCAAAAATCATTGAAAAAGTGCGTATTAATCCCGGTAACTTTGTAGATATTAATAAAATACGTCAAAAAACTTATTCCGATACGGATTATCAAGTAGAACTTGATAAAATCAGATTAAAATTTGTGCGTTTACTTAATGTTTGTAAAGAAAACGGTACCGCCTTGCGTATTGGAGCCAATCATGGTTCATTGTCGAGCCGTATAGTAGATAAATATGGCGATACTCCCGAAGGCATGGTAGCATCGGTAATGGAATTTTTACGTATTGCGCGTGATGAAAATTTTCACGAAATCGTTATTTCTTTAAAATCGAGCAACACACGCGTAATGGTATTTGCCTACCGCTTATTAATGAAAAAAATGATTGCCGAAAACATGAACTATCCGTTACATCTGGGAGTTACCGAAGCCGGCGACGGGGAAGACGGACGTATTAAATCGGCAGTAGGCATTGGTACTTTACTTGCCGATGGCTTAGGGGATACAATTCGTGTTTCATTAACCGAAGATCCGGAGAAAGAAATACCCGTTGCTCAAAAAATTGTTGAATATATAAACACACGCACTAATCACAAACCTATTGATAATCCGATAGATTGTAAAAAATCACCTTTTAAGTATTCTAAAAGAGCAAGTATTGCCGTAGAAAATATTGGAGGTGATAATGTACCTGTTGTAATTGCTGATTTAAGTAATTTTAAGCAAATTACAAAACAGGATATAATTAATTTCGGATTTTTTTACGATACAAAAAAACAAAAGTGGAGCGCAAGTGATTTATCGCCGGATTTTATCTATACAGGAAATACAAATATTGAGGATTTTGAACATTCAGGATTAAAAATTATATACAACTATCAAAATAATTTAACAAACCGTCAAGATTATCTATTTTTTAAGGATATTGATAACTATCTTAATGCCGGTATAAAAGCAAAAGTAAATTTTATCTCTGTTACTAACCAAAGTACGGTTTTAAAAAAATTAGAACAAATAGCCGTTAATAAAAATATAGTTTTTATATTAGTTTCAGAAAATAAAAATCAGCTAGCAGATAAACGCAGCTTTATACATCAATTAATAAATCGAAACATAAATGTACCGGTAATTTCGTATAATAAATATGATGATAATCATATTGAGGACACACAAATTAAGGCGGCATTAGATAACGGAGCCTTACTTATTGACGGATTAATCAACGGCTTAATGCTTCAAAATATTAATAAGCGTTTATCGGTTGAAGTAGTTAAAACATCATTCGGAATCTTGCAAGCCAGCCGTTCGCGAGTAACAAAAACCGAATATATTTCTTGTCCTTCATGTGGTCGGACATTATTTGACATACAAGAAGTTACAAAAGAAATAAAAGAGCAAACCGGGCATTTAAAAGGAGTTAAAATTGGAATTATGGGCTGTATAGTTAATGGTCCCGGCGAAATGGCTGATGCAGATTATGGTTATGTGGGTACAGGAGTAGGAAAAGTATCTTTGTATAAAGGGCAAAATATTGTTAAAAAAAATATATCGCATAAAAAAGCTGTTGATGAGCTGATTACATTAATAAAAGAAGATGGAAATTGGAATGAGCAATAAGTTTAAGATAAATTGATCGATTATGCATAAAAAGAAGAGCCAAGGTATTGAGCTTAAAAGTTTAGAAAAAAAATAAAAATATCTTTTGGTATTCCTATCTTTTTTGTAATTCTTTTTAAATCAACACATTGGCGCTTATTGAAGTAGATAATTGCTCAATTTAGCTTAAAGAATCTTTTAAAAAAATAATGAATATTTTATAAAAATTGTTAAATTTTACAGATATTTATAAATTTGGTTTATTATTTGAAGTACTATAGTGAAAAAATAAATTTATTAGTTAATTTTACGCCTTGTATTCGTAATTTTATTCTAATAACTTATAAAATTTATTGTAAATAAAGCATTTAAAATAAATGTGAACTATTTAACTAAGATTAAATTTGTGAAAAAAAGTCTGGGTATATTAATATTTTTAACATTATTCGCTACTTTTATTTCTGCCGAAGAAATAAAAGTGGAGGGCATTTACCAAGGCGAAAACTTGTTTGTAATGAATCCCTTTGCTTCAACAGGTGTAGGGTTTTGTGTTTATGAAGTAACCGTAAACGGAGAAATAACTACCGACGAAATCAATTCAAGTGCTTTTGAAATTGATTTAAGTGTTTTTAATTTAAAAATAGGAGATAAAGTAGTTGTTATCATAAAACATAAAGAAGGTTGCATGCCTAAAGTTTTAAATCCGGAAGTTTTAAAGCCCAAAAGTACTTATAAAGTGCTCGATATTACCGTTGATAGGAAAAATAAAAAACTCCGGTGGACAACTACCGGCGAAAGAGGCTCTTTGCCTTTTATCGTGGAGCAGTTTAAATGGAACAAATGGGTTAAAATTGCCACAGTTAAAGGAAAAGGTACCGAAGGTAAACATACCTATTCTGTTTCAATTGTACCTACCAGTGGAACCAATAAGTTTAGGGTAAAACAAATTGACTACTCACGAAAACCAAGATATTCACCGGAAGTTACTTATCGTTCATTAGATCCTCCGGTAACTTTTAGTCCGGCAAAACCTAAAACAGTAATAAATTTTTCAGCAATAACCGCTTACGAAATTTATGATTTTTATGGTAGATTAGTAAAAAAAGGAACGGGTAATAAAGTAGATATTTCTAAATTAAAAAAGGGCGATTATTTTTTAAACTACGACAATCAAATGGGTAGGTTTACAAAAAAATAATCCTCTATAAACTTAAATAAATCATTACCAACATTCCTGTAAAACCCAATAAAAATCCGGTATATACCTGCGAAGGATTATGTGCTTGAAGATTTAAACGGGCAACAGCAACAGCCCCTGAAAGCACTGAAAGTAGTATGATTACATCTATAAGATTGGCGTAGAAAACAATAGAAAAAGCAAAAATAAATGCCAATAAACCACCAATACCTATAAGATGTGCACTTATTTTCCATTTAATATTAATAAGCAGGTTCAATACAATTAATACTAAGGAACCGGAAACCAGTAATTTGATGAAAACAGGAACATGAAAAGGTAGTTTATTGATTAAATATAATCCAAAATAATAAGATATTACAGATACTATTAAAGGTATAAACCGTTCTTTCCGCTCGTTCATGTGTATGTTGTTAACCAGCTTCATGGACATTAAAAAGGGGATAATACTAACTGGAATTAAAAAAGTACTCAAAAAAATCACCGTATATAATATTTTTTGAGCTTGCCAAGGAATGAAAGAGTAATGCGTTCCTGAATTTAATAAAATAATTAATCCATATGTTGGCATCAATAAGGGATGCAACAATATGGAAATTATTTGCGAGGGTAAATCAAATTTTTGATTTTTGTTATCCATAAAAAATTTATTATGTGTTTGCTAGTACTACTTTATCGGCATTTTTAGCCATTTTGTAAGTTTGGTCTCGCAAAAACGGTTCAAAACCTGCATCGATAATTGCACGCTGAATACTGTCGGCATCAAACTGTTGACTGGCTCCTGCTACAGAAACCACATTTTCTTCAATCATAATTGAACCAAAATCATTAGCTCCTGCATGTAAGCAAAGTTTTCCGGTTTCTTCTCCAACGGTGAGCCATGAGGCTTGAATATTTTTAACATTCGGTAGCATAATACGGCTTAGAGCCAATGTTCGAATATACTCTTCCGATTTTACCGTATTTATAACCCCATCTTTTTCACGCAACTGAGTACCTTCATCCATAAAGGGCCAGGGAATAAAAGCCATAAACCCGGGTGCATTCTCCGGTTTTTCAGATTGTACTTGCCTGATTTTTATTAAGTGCTCTATACGCTCTTCTTTTGTTTCAATATGACCAAACATCATGGTGGCAGAAGTAATCATATTTAATTTATGAGCTGCACGCATTACATTAAGCCATTCATCAGCCGTACACTTTCCCCTCGATACGGTTTTTCGTACCCTGTCCACTAAAATTTCAGCTCCTGCTCCGGGCAAACTGTCTAAACCGGCTTCTATTAATTTTTCAAGCACATAAGTATAAGTTTTTTTCTCAATTCGGGCAATATGGTGAATTTCTGCCGGACCTAATGCATGAAGTTTTAAATCAGGGTAGATTGATTTTAAATCACTAAATAGTTTTGAATAAAAATCCAAACCTAATTTAGGGTGCAAACCTCCTTGCAAAAGGAGCTGATTACCATGAAATTTTCTTAATACTTCAATTTTTTCTTTGTACTCATCCATTGAAGTAATATAAATATCAGGTGCTCCCGGGCGACGATAAAAATTGCAAAATTTACACTGAGCAATGCATACATTGGTTATATTTACATTTCTATCTATTATCCAGCCAACTTTTTTGCTGTTTTCACCATGAATTTTTGTTTTTATTTCGTTAGCCAACCACATAAGGTCGGCTACCGGAACATCTTGATATAGAAACATTGCCTCTTGGGCATTTAAAAATTCTAAATTTAAAGCTTTTTGAAAAATATTATTATCGTTCATTCCTTATTTTTTAATTTTTGACAAAACTAAATAAAAAAATCCGTTAATAAATTCATTTATTTTATTTTTACTTTTAACCACATATTATTCTTACCGAATTACCAAATTTCATTAATTTTAAACAAAATATTATTAAACTTTTCAAAATATCATAAGTTCTTAACAAAATTTTATACCAATAAGGCAAACACTTATCGCTAAATTTGCCACTAATTATTAATCTAAAATTAACCATTATGAAAAAGATTTTTTTAGGGATATTTGCCCTGTCCTTATTGGTATTTATTTCCTCATGTCAGGAAACTGAAAACAATGTTACAAAACAAGAAGAACCTGCTGTTTCCGAGAATATTATTCCCGGTCAGTACATTGTTGTGTTAAAAGACAATAACAACAAATCTTTGGCGCAATTAGATTACAAAGCTAAAGTAAATTTTGTAAAACAAGAAGCCATCCAAATGGGAGTTGATGAATCATCAGTTTTACACGCTTATGGTTCAGCAATACATGGTTTTACAGCAAAGCTCTCAGAAGAACAACTTGCAAATTTAAGGAATGATAACCGCGTAGCTTACATAGTTGCTGATAAAATGTTTAATTTAGGTGATATGCGTATTTTACGCGGTGGTCCACCAACAAGCTCAGAACCACCTGCTGAAACAATTCCTTATGGAATTATGCGCGTAGGTTATGGCGATGGAACCGGTAAAACAGCATGGATTATTGATACAGGCGTTGACTTAGATCATCCGGATTTGAATGTTGATGCTTCAAGAGGTTATGATTTTATTAATGATGATGCTTATGCCGATGATGATAACGGACATGGTTCGCATTGTGCTGGTACAGTTGCTGCTATCAATAATGATATTGGTGTTGTTGGTGTTGCTGCAGGTGCCACTATTGTTCCTGTAAAAGTACTTGACCGCAGAGGTAGTGGAGCATATTCGGTAATAATTGCAGGTGTTGATTTTGTTGCTGCAAATGCAAATCCGGGTGATGCTGCTAATATGAGCCTTGGCGGAGGTGTTTACGAACCCATTGACGATGCAGTAATTAATATGGCTAATGCCGGAATTTATACAGCTCTAGCAGCCGGAAACGAAAGCGATGATGCTAATAATCACTCTCCTGCACGTGCTAATGCAGCTAATATTTGGACTGTTTCAGCCATGGACGATGCCGATTATTGGGCTTATTTCTCAAATTACGGGAATCCTCCTATTGACTTTTGCATGCCCGGTGTAGATGTTTATTCAACCTATATGGATGGTGGATTTGCAACTATGAGCGGAACCTCAATGGCATCTCCTCATATGTGTGGTGTTTTATTAATGACCGGAGGAAACCCCAATATTGATGGTTATGTAAACGGAGACCCTGATGGAAATCCTGACCCGATAGGACAT
>JALSLF010000518.1 GCA_026988445.1 Bacteroidales bacterium | reverse complement strand
AATGCTGGCATATTCATCAGTAGCTCAATTAGGATATATTGTTACAGGTATTGGTTTAGGTACTGAACTAAGTGTTTTTGCAGGTATTTACCTTGCTATTTTGCATGGTGCTTTTAAAGGCACTTTATTTATGGCAGTAGGAGCAGTAGAGCGTCAAGCAGGTACAACCGATATGCGAAAAGTATCCGGTTTAATACGTAATATGCCTTGGACATTTTTTGCCGCATTGGTTGCAATAATAGCTCTGGCAGGAATACCACCGATTGGCGGATTTGTTGGTAAATGGATGCTATACGAAGCAACCATTGGCAGTCAACACATGTTTTTGGTAATTCTATTGTTTTTATCCAGTACGGCTGCATTTTTATACTCATTCCGCTTTTTGTTCGGTTTATTTCTTGGGCAGCAAGAAGAAGAAACAGCACATATTAAAGAAGCTCCTGCGGTAATGGTAGTACCGATGCTTTTATTAACTGTTTTCTTAATCGTAATGGGAACTTTCCCCGGTATAATTTTCAAACCGATTGCTGCCGGAATGGCAGATATGGGTTTTAAAGAAATACCTTGGCACATGTCGGTTCTCTACAATATGTGGGGAGACAGTGTTAATCTGGTTTATGTAAGTGTTACCTTTATTGGAGTTTTCTTATTAGGTTTAATATACGTTACTTTAATTGCACGTAAAGGTACAAAGCATAAATTATCAACCAAAGATATTCATACAGCAGGTGAAATACCAAAACCTGAAGATAATTTACATTATGCTTTGGATTTTTACAAACCCTTTGAACGGGTTTTATCACCTTTGCTAAAGCATAAACTTGATGTTTACTATACAGAATTTGGAAAAGGTTTGGAAGCTCTTTTTAATTTTATACGAAGAATATACACCGGCAACGGACAAACTTATGCATTATATGTAATTATTTTCTTGGTAGCCCTTTTATTAATGAGCGGAAGAATTTTTGGAATTTAACAAGATAAAAAAATTATAATATTTTATAAAAATGGATGATATTTTAGTAAAAATACTTGGAGCCATTGTAACGGTTATACTTGCTTTTACTGTAGGAATGACATACGGAGGTTTATCACGTAAAGTAATTGCCCGTATCCAAAACCGCATTGGCCCGCCATGGTATCAGAATTTTATCGATAATTCTAAACTCTTGTTTAAAGTATCGAACATTAATCATGGTTTTATGCAACATGTAGCTCCTTTATGGATGATTGGCATGTCAATAACCACAGTTTTATTTATACCTGTATTGATACCCGGAGGCGACAGTTGGTATAACTCTTGGTTCCCGAATCTGAACTTTCATGGAGATTTAATTTTCTTATTGTATTTAATGGTTATTGGTTCACTTGGTATGGCATTGGGTGCAGGGCAAACAGGTAATCCCAATTCGGCAATTGGTGTTTCGCGTGGTTTAACCCAAATGGTAGGTTTTGAAATTCCTTGGGTAATGGCACTTGTTGCATTGATGATTCAGTACAAAACCACCTCCATTACCGGATTAATGGAAGCAGCTCAGCAGCAAGGCACTTGGCTGGCTTTCAGCTCACCTTTTGCAACAATAGCCGCATTGTTGGCTATGCCCGGAATGTTCCGCTATTCACCTTTTGACATTGTAGGAGCACCCGCTGAATTAGCATCCGGTCCGATTTCTGAGTTTGGAGGTAAGTATTTATCTACGATGATGACCTCAGGTTCTATTTTTGCCTTTGTAAAACTGACTTTATATGTAGATATATTCTTTGGAGGAGCGCATAATTTAGTGGAATTGGTAATTAAAACTTTTATTCTGTATATGTATCCCGTATTGTGGGGTGCGGTTAGTCCGCGTTTCAGAACAGAACAAGCCGTTAAATTTTTCTGGGGCTGGCCTGTATTATTCGGACTTATTGCATTAATTCAAGCATCACTTTAAAAAGTAGAAGGAATGATTAATATTAATGATAAAAATTCGCAACGAATTGTTGATATAATAAAAGAATATGCAAGAAAGCAATCATTGTTTATACTTGCATACGGAACCGGCTGTGGTGCCATTGAAATTCCACCAACCATGACATCAAGATATGATGCGGAAAGATATGGTATCCGGGGGGCAGCAACACCACGCCAAGCCGATGTGTTATTAATTACCGGATATTTGGCTACCAAAACATTAAAAAGAGTTATCCGTGCTTATGAACAAATGCAATCGCCTAAATATGTGATTGGTTTTGGTTCTTGTACTATTAATGGAGGAATGTATTGGGACTCATACAATACCATTAATGTTTTGGATAAATACCTTCCGGTAGATGTTTATATTAATGGCTGTATGCCGCGTCCGGAAGCAGTACTTGCCGGTTTTGACAAACTAAAAGAATTGATACAAGCAGGCAAAGCAGATGGATGGAAACATTATCAAGATAATCTGGAATGGTATCGCCAAAATCAAAAAAAGGTAATTGTAAATTGGCAAATGCCGGATTATAATTGGTAAGTAAAATATGCTGAGAACTTAAAATTTTCATTTTATGAACAATATAAATTTAGAAAAAGAACAACAATTGGCAGAAACGCTTAGTTTGGACTTTACGCGGCTTGAAGCACGTGTTGTGCGTAGCAAACGTGTTGAGGCGGTACTAAGCAGTAATGATATTATTCCTTCAGTTTTGCTTTTTGCCAAAGATAAGCTGGGTTATATTCATTTTTCGCACATGAGTTGCGTAGATTGGTTAGAAGAAGGTGAATTTGAAGTAGTTTATATTCTTTGGAATCCGGAAGAAAAAATTAATTTATTAATTAAAGTTCGTACCAAAAGAGAAAATCCGACACTTCCAAACATTGACTACATCTGGCGTCAAGCCAATACTTACGAACGCGAAATAAGAGAAATGTTCGGCATTGAATTTCCCGGATTGGTGGCTGCCAAAGAATTCATTCTTGAAGATTGGCAAGATATTCCGCCAATGCGCCGTGATTTTGAGACTAAAGAATATGTAGATGAGCACTATTTTCATCGTCCGGGCAGGGAAGATGCAAAAGATGTTAGAGAAGAAATAGCCAACAGAAGTGGTGAAGAAATTCCTGAATTTGCTAAGAAATTTTCAAGAAAATGAGAGAAGAAACTACAACAATATATTTAGGACCACAGCACCCCGGTATTACCGGTAACATGATGGTTAAATTGCAAGTTAAAGGCGATACAGTTGTAAAAGCCGAAACTCATGTAGGATACTTGCATCGTGGATTTGAAAAATTAATGGAACGCCGTAACTGGCTGCAAAGTTTTACTATTGTTTGTCGTATTTGTGTTCCCGAACCCGACCCGAACGAAGAAAACTATTCACGTGCCGTTGAAGAAATCGAAGGACGTGAAGTGCCTGAACGTGCAAAATACATAAGGGTAATGGTACTTGAATTGGCACGTATCGCATCTTACCTGTTATGGTACGGAGGTCAAAACGGCTCGGCAGGTTTATACACTATGGGACAATGGTCAGTTGGCGACAGAAACTATATTTTAGATTTATTTGAAGAACTTACCGGAGGTCGTGTTTACCATATGTATATTTGGCCCGGTGGTGTTCGTAGAGATTTACCCGAAGGGTTCGCCGATAAAGTCCTCAAAACCATGGACTATTTAGAAAAAAGATTGGATGAGTACGATAAATTAATGTTTGAGAACAGTATTTTTCAACAACGTGCCCAAGGCGTAGGTATTATTGACCCGGCAAAAGCTGTTGAATGGGGAGTGGTTGGCCCACCTTTGCGCGGTTGTGGTATTCAATCGGATGTTCGTAAAGACGACCCTTATGAGGTATATGACAAATTGGATTTTGAAGTTCCAAAAATTGAAGGGAAAAGTGATGTTTGGGCAAGAGCTTTGGTGCGTCGTTTTGAAATAAGAGAGTCGATAAAAATTATTCGTCAGGTTATTGAAAAAATGCCTGCCGGAGAAGTTTACAACAAAGTACCTAACCCGATGAAGTGGATTGTTCCAAAAGGAGATGCCTTTGTAAAAACCGAATCGGCACGTGGAGAATTTGCCTATTATATGGTTAGCGATGGTTCGGATAAGCCGCGCAGGGTACATGTAAAAGGACCGGCTTATGTTCATGGTGTTTCTCTGCTTGAAAACCTTTTGGTTGGTGAAAATATTGCCGATGTTTCATTTATAATGAACAGTTTAGGTACTTGTCCGCCCGAAATTGAACGCTAAAAATTAAATTAAAAACTTTAAAAGATAAAAGCATGAGCTTTTTTGATTTAAAAGGATTATTATCACCGCTTACCGGATTACAACAGTTCGGAAGAAAACCGCATACATTAACTTATACAAAAGAAGCTGCTGACCGCTATCGCGGATTGCACTTCAATAAATTAGACCAATGTATCGGTTGCGGAAATTGTTCTACAATTTGTATGAACGAAGCCATTGATATGATTCATATCGAAGGTATTGAAGGAAAAAACGGAGATTCAGGATTACGTCCGCGTGTAGATAACGGAAGATGTTGTTGGTGTGCTCTATGTGTTGAAGTGTGCCCAACAGGTTCCTTAAATTTAACCAAAGATTATATCTATGTTACCGATGATGCAGATAGTTTTCTTTGGACACCGGGCAAAAATAATCCTGATGCAGAAGAAAAAATCTCGTTTCATAGTGATGTGGATACATCCTTAAGCATGTATCAACGAGTTCCTATGCGCGAAATGGATGGAACAGAACGTGTATCGTCATTTGCAGAGGTTGTTTTAGGTTATAACGATGAAGAAGCACGTGCCGAAGCACAACGTTGTATCAGTTGTTCATTGTGTACTGAGGTTTGTCCTGATCATATGCACATTCCCGAATACATTAATGCCATTGCAAGAGGCGAAAACGAAGAAGCAATCCGTATTATTTACGACAACAACCCATTACCCGAAATGTGCGGTAAAGTTTGTACACGCCGTTGTGAAGATGTTTGTGCTATTGCCGTTCGAGGAGAACCCGTTGCAATTCGTTGGTTGAAACGTTATGCAACCGAGCAGGCAAAAACGGCTGATATGATTAAAGAAATTGTAAACCCGAAAATTGAAGCACCTAATGGTAAAAAAGTGGGAATTATCGGTGCAGGACCTTCCGGTTTAACGGCAGGGTATTATCTCGCTTTGCGCGGATTTGACGTTACCATTTACGAAGCCAAATCGCATGGTGGGGGTATGACATTTTATGGTATCCCGAAATACCGTTTACCATACGAAAGCATTAATAAGCAGGTAGAATATATGCAAAAAATCGGTGTTAAAATCAACTTTAATACGCGTGTTGGCAAAGATATTCAGTTTGAAGAAATTTACAATAAATACGATGCTGTGTTTATTGGTATCGGATTTGAAAAGCCTTGGAAGTTAGGAATGATTGGTGAAGATTTAAACGGCTCGATGCAAGCGGTTAAGTTCCTTGAAATCATTAATGAAGGAGGCAGTGTAGATGTAGGCAAACATGTAGTTGTTGTTGGTGGTGGTAATGTAGCTATTGATGCAGCACGTGTAGCACGCCGTTTGGGTGCTGATGTTGATATAGTTTATCGTCGCCGTGTACAAGATATGCCTGCCGACTGGGAAGAAATTGAAGGTGCTGAGGACGAAGGTGTAAATATTATCCCGCAAGGAATACCCATTGAAGTTATTGGTGATGAAAACGGAAAAGTAAAAGCATTCCGCTATGCCAAAGCCGAAATGATTCCTGACCCAAAAGGTGGTCGTCCACGTCCGCAACAAATTGAAGGCAGCGAGACCGACATTGCTTGCGATACTGTTATTGCAGCAATTGGTCAAGAAGCAGATTATTCATTCTTCCCCGAAGATGTTAAAAACAAAATTAAATTTGAACGTGGAAGGTTTGTGGTTAATCAAAAAACCAAACAAACAGACGATCCGAAAATTTTTGCCGGTGGTGATGCAGTAAATCGTACGGCTGATGCCATTAGTGCAATTGCCGATGGTTTTAATGCTGTAAAAGGTATTGAGAAATATTTATTAGGATAATTTCTTTTATTTTGAAATAAAAGCGGAAGCTACTTTATGTACTTCCGCTTTTTTTATTCTAAATAAGCCTAAAGCAAAATAAATAAATTTTCTACATTTGTCAATTCATAAAAATGTAGAGATATGTCTAAAATTTTCACTTTATTTTGCTTTTTTTTATTTAGCTATTCCGTGGCAGCACAAGATGCCCCAATGGAGAAATCGCCCAAACAATACAGTTTCACACTCGGATATAGAAATACATTTAGTTCAGATTTTGCAAACAATTCAAGTAACGGCTACAATTTTGAAGCAGAAATTGCATGGAAAGTTTCCGGATTTTATAAAAAAAGTGCTGTATATTTCGGTGTCCCTTTAGGATATAGCTATTCTATGCCCGATACGGAAAATGACTTTTACAGCACGACCCTTTTCTACGGCTGGATTGTTCGTCATGAAATTGGAAAAGACAAAAAATACACTCCATTCTTAGGATATGGCTTATTGCTTAACCAATTACGAATAGATAATACAGAAGGTAGTGTATTTGGGCATCAAACACGGTTTGAATTCGGAGTAAACCGGCATTTGAAAAATAAAACTTATTTATTTGCTAAAATTGAGTACAGTTATGCGCGTTTCCCTTCTCTGGGCAATAGCTCTTCAAATAAAACCCAATTTATTGCTTTCAAAATTGGAATGAGGATATAGTGAGAATTCGAATTAATACATTCATTCATAACTTTAGAACAACTGAGCCAATAGGAATTAGAGTGATCCCAAAATCATTTGTTTCGTCAAACACAATGGTTCACTGTTTAAAACATCACGCTCCAAACTCGCCATATTTTAATAAGGTAATAAGCTTATTTTTTTATTTATTCTACTAAGGTTAGAAAAATAAAATAAGGTTTATGTTTCCCCCTGTATATTGTTGAGCAGAATGTTCTTTCAGACAGCCCCAAAACCTTATTTTTTTTTTGGGGGGGGTAAAGACCTTAATAGAAATAGATGAGAGCGATACATAAACCTCATTACCTTATTATATTAATACACGGAAAGATAATAAGGTATAACAAAAATTCGGATGAATAATGCATTCATAACTTCTTAGCTAAATTAAGAATTATTGATAAAAAAAATTATAATCGCTCAATTCAGGTTTTAATCTTCTATGATTTGCACATTACCATACCGACTGCTGACATCCACTTTTGCTTTGGCATTTTTGTTTGTACCCACAGTTCCCCATACGCGCGATTCGGTTCCATCAATAATTTTATTCAATCTATATCCTTTAGGATATTTTACCGAACCGTAAGCTGCCTCGGCTTCTAATTGGTAACTGACATTTGCCGGTAAATGAAGGTTCGATTTCCCGTAGCGTTGGTCAATTTTAATTAACTCAAAATCCGGATCAACTTTAAACAAGTCTAAATTACCATATTTCACAGTTAAATCTAATTTATGATACAATTTTGATATTTCAAAACTTGAATATCCACCGGTGCATATAAAATTGCGCACAGCACCTACTTTAAAAGGATGATCGTATTTCGACTCGGCAACTATTGATTTGACTTTCTTTATTTTCAGTGCTGAATATTTACTGGCAATCATCAATGCTTGCACGGTTTCAATGGCAACTTTGGAATAAGCAACTTCCATTTTCAGCCAATTCGCTTCGTCAATATCGCAATATGTATCGGAATAGGCAACATAGATATAGTTTAAGGGCTTGATATTTCCACGCCCTAATTTGTTTATGGTAAAATTACCGTATTTTACTTGAATATTTGCATGTCCGTTTACTTCGTTTAAAAATAAATCACCATATTTATTTGATAAATCAACATTTATGTAGCTCGGAATTTTTACAAAATAATCTATTTTAAAAGATGTATTCCGTATTGATTCATTCAAACTTGTAATTGCAGAAACAATATTTCCACTTTCACTAAAATCAATATCAATTTTACGGAAAGTGCTTTCGGCTTTTGATTGACTTGATGTTTTAACCGTTATGGTAACCTTTATATCAATCTCATTTTTGTCCCAGTTGATAATTTTCATATCCCCGTATTTGTTTATCAACTGCATGGTAGTACTTTTATCTGCCTTGTATTGTTTATGGTATGTTTTCGTAAAGTCCTCGGCATGTCCCCAAATGCCGGTTAACATAAGCATAAACAACAAGAGTGTTTTTAATCTTCCTTTTTCCATTTTTATATATTTTAAAAGTTAACTGATTAACTAAATCAAACGTTCAAATGTCCTTACGGACAATTTGAAGTTTACATTCCTTTAAAGCCAAACGTTCAAATGTCCTTACGGACGATTTGAAGTTTACATTCCTTTAACAATTTTCTTTAATTTGTTCAATAACCAATTCAAGAAATTCTATTTTATATTGATAATTATTAATCATAGCGTTGATAATTCGTTCATCGCTTTGATTTTGTTTTAATTCTTCTTGTAATGATTTATATACTTTGTCTAATTGCTGTAATTCATTATCTATCATTGCTTTTTGCTCAGGAGCTATATTGCAATTCAAACGATCAAATTCATTAATTTTCCGGTATAAATCACGCCGGTAAAATTCTTCCACTTCCTTATATTGCGGAGAAACATCACCTAAACTAATAATTTTCTCGGTATTGACAATAATATTTTTTTGTGATTGTT
>JALSLF010000517.1 GCA_026988445.1 Bacteroidales bacterium | reverse complement strand
AAATCCAGAAAACCATTAATAAATCGTTCGATACCGAATTTACTGTATCCGTATTTACGGGCACGATGCGAAACTACCTTTTCACCAATCTTTTTAAAACCTGCATTTTTTGCCAATACAGGAATAAACCGGTGCATATCACCATAAACTTCTATACTTTTTACTACATTCAGGCGGTAGGCTTTTAATCCGCAATTCATATCGTGGAGTTTTAAACCGTGTATTTTGCGTGCGGTCCAATTAAAAAGTTTACTGGGCAAATTTTTAGATAAAACAGGGTCTTTGCGTTTCTTTTTCCAGCCCGACACTAAGTCGTATCCTTCCTGAGTAATCATGCGGTAAAGTTCCGGTATTTCTTCGGGGCTGTCTTGCAAATCGGCATCCATAGTTATAACTACATTGCCTTGTGCAGTTTCAAAACCGGTATATAAGGCTGCTGATTTTCCGTAATTACGGCGAAACTTAATTCCTTTTATGCTTGAAAGTTTTTGGGTATATTCTTCAATTATTTTCCATGAATTATCGGTACTGCCATCGTCAATTAAAATAATTTCATAAGAAAATTTATGTTCATCCATTACCTTTTTTATCCAGTCTAATAATTCGGGTAAGGACTCTTCTTCGTTTAAAAGTGAAATGATAATTGATAAATCCATAAAAGGAGATTAGGTTTTAACTCTAAATTTTCAGCAAAGCTAAAAAAATATTAGATATTTCCTTAAAAGCTAATCTCCTTTTTTAAGGATAATTTTAAAGTTTCAGAAATTCATATCCGAAAAGTATTTGTAAGCTATTTCCAAATAATTTCGATAAATTATTCACCAAACGGATTATCAATTTTTTCTTTTTTTAAGAAAATTGATGTGAATAATGAAATTATAAAGCCTGCAAAAGCAGATCCCGGTATTGATAGTATAGCCAATATCCCCGGTTTCATAAACTTGCTTTGCATTTCTAACGCCAATTCTATTTGCTCATCAGCCATTCCTTTATTAATCATTTCTTCTTCAATTACTTCAAGCGATTTTGTAATTAAATCGGGATCTATAAATGAGTATAAAACATAGGTATAAACAGCTGATATAACTCCTGCAAATAGCATTACTAATACTCCAAAACCCAAAGCCTTACCATAAGTAATTGAACCGTCTAACATCGTATCTCTATACTGAATGGTTGCATAAATAATACCTGCAATCATGATTAAATATGTAGGATAGGCAGCCCATTTTTCAAATGTTGCACCCAAAAAATAGATGATAAGCGAATAAATAATCAGTGCAATCCCTAAAATAAAGCCCCAATTCATTGCATTTTTCCAAATGTTAGTATTCTTTTCCATGATAATTAATTTTATTGGTTTATAGTACAAAGAAAAGAATTTTTCAGAATTTTTCAATAAATTTTGCAGCAAAAGAAAATGTTTATACTTTTGCGCTCGGGTAAGTCTCATACGACCAGCTCCTGCTGAACTCCCCCAGGACCGGAAGGTAGCAAGGGTAGGCGGTTGTAGCGGTGCGATATGAGTAGCTTACCCTTTTTTATTAGAAACTTTTTCTTCAATAATACTATACAGATTATCAACAAAAATTTAAAAAATGAAATTTTTTATTGACACTGCAAATTTAGAGCAAATCCGTGAGGCACAGTCATTGGGCATTTTAGACGGTGTTACTACCAACCCTTCCTTAATGGCAAAAGAAGGCATTGTAGGCGATGAGAATATTATTCAACATTACAAAACCATTTGCGAAATTGTTGATGGCGATGTAAGTGCCGAAGTTTTATCTACCGATTATGAAGGAATGATTAAAGAAGGTGAGGAATTGGCTGCTCTTCATCCGCAAATTGTGGTTAAAGTGCCGGTTACCAAAGACGGTATTAAAGCAATTAAGTACCTTTCGGACAAAGGTATTAAAACAAATTGTACCTTGATTTTCTCTCCCGGACAAGCACTTCTTGCTGCAAAAGCCGGTGCTACTTATGTTTCGCCATTTATTGGCAGGTTAGATGATAATGCCAGTGATGGCGTAGATTTGATTTATAAAATTGTTGATATGTTTGGGACTTACGGTATCCGAACTCAGGTATTGGCAGCTTCAATTCGCCATACAATGCATATTATTCAATGTGCCGAAGCCGGTGCCGATGTAGCAACTTGTCCCTTAGATGCTATTCTGGGTTTATTAAAACATCCTTTAACGGATATTGGTTTGGAAAAATTTATTGCTGATTCAAAAAAAATGGGTAAATAGATATTTTCTTAATATCGAAATTTTAAAAGAGTATAGGATAATTTCTTATGCTCTTTTTTATTTTTGTATTTCTTTAATATTAAGCTGCTTAACGTTTGAAATTACATTTTTTTGGAGATAAATATTGCGTGTTATTACATTTTTCTGGAGATAAATATTGTGTGTTATTACATTTTTATGGAGATAAATTTTAATAAAACTACATTTTTTTGGAGATAATTTTATACCTTTATCCCTAAAAAGTAGATTTATGTATCGTTTAATTTATGAACAACTAAAAAAATGGAAGAAAGATAAAAACAAGAAACCTCTTGTATTTCAAGGAGCAAGACAGGTAGGAAAGACCTATTTGATTACACAATTCGGAAAAAAAGAGTATCAAGATTTTATTTATTTGAATTTTGAACAAGATGAAGAGCTTTCTGATTTATTTGCCGGCAATTTACAAGTTGAAAATATTCTAAAAAAAATAAGTTTGTATATCGGGAAAAAAATAAAGCCCGATAATACTTTACTTTTTTTTGATGAAATACAAGCTGCCCCCAGGGTTTTGACCTCTTTAAAATATTTTCAGGAAGCTGCATCGGAGTATCATATTATAGCTGCCGGATCGCTTTTGGGTGTTAGTGTAGCAAAGCAAGGCAGTTTTCCTGTCGGAAAAGTAAATTTCATGTATATGTATCCGATGAATTTTATGGAGTATTTATTGGCTAATGGGCAAAATTTATTAGTAGAAGAATTGACAACACGCCAAGAAATAAGTAATTTTCCCGAACCGATACATAATAAATTAATCGAATATTATAAAGAATATTTGTTTGTAGGTGGGATGCCTGAGGCAGTAAAAGCTTATGTACAGAAAAAAGATGTACGAGAAGTACGAAAGATTCAAAATGAATTATTGGCAGCTTATCGCCGTGATTTTTCAAAATATGCAGATGCAAAACAAGCCGTAAAAACTTTAGAGCTTTGGCAATCCATCCCCTTTCAGTTAGCACGTGAAAATAAAAAGTTTAAATATAGCGATGTGCGCAAAAATGCACGTGCTGCTGTTTATGAACAAACAATTGAATGGTTAAAAGGCGCCGGACTGATAAATGTTGCCTATAATATTTCTGCGG
Organism: Bacteroidales bacterium; assembly: GCA_026988445.1. Classification (GTDB taxonomy): domain Bacteria; phylum Bacteroidota; class Bacteroidia; order Bacteroidales; family NBLH01; genus NBLH01. The sequence goes on along the minus strand of JALSLF010000517.1, from coordinate 5,325 downwards.
CAAAATTACCTCTATCCGGTTATACTGATTATTCAAAGTTTAAAATTTATTTTTCCGATACCGGGTTATTAGGTGCAATGCTTAATTTATCATCAAAAACAATAATTGAACCGGATGCCGTTTTTAAACAGTATAATGGTGCATTTATAGAAAATTATGTGGCTCAGGAGCTTGTTTGCGCTGATTGGTCTTTGTATTATTGGACATCAAAAAGCGATGCGGAAGTAGATTTTATTTTAGAAAAAGAAAATAAACTATACCCAATGGAAGTTAAAAGTGGTACAAGTTTAAACCTGAAAAGTTTACAAAGTTATGCCTTAAAATACAATCCTGATTTATTATTTCGCGTATCACCCAGAAATTTTATCACAAGAGCTAAGTTTATAAATATACCTCTTTATGCGCTGACACCTGTATTAAATAATTGGAGTAAGAGCAGACTGAAAATAAGAAATAACTAATTAGCATATTTGGGGGAACTATGCGAAGCTAAAAAGTTTTATGGTGAAAAATAAAAATTATCAATAAAATTGCTTTTCAATCCGATACATTTATTATTTTTACCGAAATTATAGACTCAAAAAAATATATTGAATGGAAACGAATAAAAAAATTCTTACAGCAATCGATTTTGATGAACAATCATTAATTGCTTTTAAATATGCCAAATATTTTGCCGAAACTTTGAATTACGAATTGGTGGTGATGACTGTTATAGAGGAAAGTAGTTTCTTTGCAAAATTAATGTCATCGGACGATATGGTCGTAAAAATTAATAAGGAAGCCGAGTTAAAACTAAAAGAAATAGCAGGAAGTTCAGATAAAATAAATATTACTACTCGAGTTGAACATGGCAAAGCACATGAAAAAATTATCAGCGTAGCTGACGAAATTTCACCGGCTTTAATTTTTATGGGCAAAAGTGAATTACCTAAATATAAACGACCTTTTATTGGTTCAAACTCATTGCATGTAATGCTCGAAAGTAGTTTTCCTGTAATTACAATACGCGGCAATTACGACTTTGAAACTTATAAAAACGAGCATAAGGAAATTTTGGTACCGCTTGATTTTGGTTCTGAAACCAGTGAGCAAATTACTGCCGGTATTGAATTTGCTAAAATTTTTAATACCGGTTTACGAATCATTACCATTCAGTGTGAAGGTGCTAAAGGTGAAGAAATGAAGTTGCTCAGCTATTTAGGAAAGACAAAAGATGCTGTGGAGGCTGCCGGAATAAAATGTGAACAAGAACTTGTGCATGAAGAAAAGCGTTCAGTAGCAGATGTAATTACCGAAAAAGCCTTGGAATATAAATCTTCAATGATTGTGATTATGACCCGAAAAGAAAATCGTTTTAGCGATTATGTATTGGGTTCAAATGCTCGTGATATTATTAATAATTCGGATATACCTGTATTATCTGTTCAGCCTTGGGATGCAAAATCGGGCAGTAAGCTATTCTCATTTTTGTATGATCCTTTAAATGTTTATTAAGTTATGAATTAGTGTATTGGTTATAACTAATTTACTAATCCAATTTACTATTTGTCAACTTATGCGTGTATATTTAATTGGTTTTATGGGCAGTGGTAAATCTACTGCCGGGAAAAAACTTGCCCGTAAATTAGGACTTGGCTTTTTTGACTTGGACGAATTAATTGAGCAGGAAAGCAGCCTGTCGATTAGTACCTACTTTAAAAAATACGGCGAAGCAAAATTCCGTGAACTTGAAAATGAAATTTTATGGAAAACTTTTCAATTGGAAAATGTCTTAATTTCAACGGGCGGTGGAACTCCTTGTTTTTTTGATAATATTCAAAGAATTAATCAAAAGGGTATTTCTGTTTATTTAAAAGCAGATATTGCTTTGATTATCAGTAGGTTAAAAGGTGAAAAAAATCAGCGTCCTTTAATTAAAGACAAAAGCGATGATGAGTTACGCAAATATTTGATGGATTTATTAAGCCGGCGTGAAAAATTTTACGAAAAAGCTCATATTATTGCTTCGGCTAAAAGTTTAAATATTAGTGAGTTATCTGAACAAATTAAATCTTTTGTAAAAGAATAAATAATTCTCTTCCGGCACGCGGCTTTATTGAGTTGTAAGCTGTTTCCATGTATTTAATTTTAAATTTACTTGAAAAAAGCTGCCGGTACTCTTCTTCTGTTCCGCCAAAGGGCGGATAATTATTTCCGAATTCATGCTTAAAAAATAAACCGACCATTTTACCTCCTGTAAAGAGTAAATCATCTATTTTTTGAACATATAGCGGACGTTTGTCAGGACGAAATGAGGTAAAAAAAGCTAATTCAATAATTAAATCATATTTTCCCTCATACGAAAAAAAATCACCGATAATTATTCTATTTTTAGGAAAATCGGGAACTCTTTTTAAGAATGATTGTGCTGATTTTGTAGCAAAATCCATATAAAAAATATTGTTAAACCCTTTTTTATATAAATATTCTACTTCATAGCCGTTTCCGGCGCCCGGCACCAGTATTTTTACCGATTTATTTGTTAATTGGTCGATGTACTCTTTTATTGGTGTAGAAACAGCTCCCGAATCCCAGCCGATTTTACCTTCTGTCCATCGTTTTTCCCAATAACTTTTATCAAATTCAAGCATTGAATATATTGTTAGTACATCTCAAAAATACTAATTTCATTTTATGTTTTTTAAGTATTATTTTGACTTAATTTCAAGATATTCTTCCATTAATAAATTTTTATCAATAGGAACAACTCCTACTTTTTCGCAAACTAAGCCACCTGCCAGATTTGAGATAAATGCAATTTCATCGGGACTCATTCCGGCAGCTAAACATAAACTTGCGGTACTTATTACCGTATCGCCTGCACCCGAAACATCGGCAATATCTCTAACCTCTGCAGGAATATTATGGAAAGAACCGTTGTCGTTGATATAAATCCCCAGCTCGGAAAGTGTAATCATTACTGTATTAATATTCATATCTTTACGCAAACGGTTAGCTGCTTGATGCAAAGCATCAAAATCGTTTTTCTCAATATCTAATTTTAATCCTTCAACCAATTCTTTAAAATTCGGTTTAAAAAGTGTTACCCCGTAATAGTCCATAAAATTCCGTTTTTTGGGGTCGACTAATGTGGGGATATTTTTTGCATGCGCAATTTTTACAAGCTCATTTATTACTTCAGGGGTAATTACTCCTTTATCATAATCCTCAAAAATTATTGCATTTATATTTTTGGTTTCAATAATTGATTGAAGTTTATTAATGAACTTTTGTCTTATTTCATCATTAATATTGTCCGTTATTTCTTCATCAATGCGTAAAAGATGCTGATTATCACTGATTACACGGGTTTTAATAGTTGTTATTCTGTTCTTATCTTGTAAAATACCTTCCTGCGATAATTTTCGCTGTTTTAACAAATTGATTAAAATATTTGATTTATCATCATCGCCAATCACCGAGCATAAAAAAGGGTTTGCACCTAAGGACTGAATATTTAATGCTACATTTCCTGCCCCACCCAAGCGGTGTTCTAATTTTGTACGGGCAATAATGGGTACCGGTGCTTCGGGCGAAATTCGATCTACTTTACCCCAAAAGTAAGTATCAATCATTACATCGCCGATAATCAGAATATTAAAACGGCTAAATTGTTCAAAGAGTTGTTGTATTTGTTGTCTGTCCACTTTTTAAGATTTTATTTTTACAAATATATCTTTTAAACCTTGCTTTTTATACAAAAAATAGAGTAATGTATCTGTAATTATGGCGAAACTGTATTAATTTTTGATTAGATTGAGGTTTTAATCAAACAATTCCAAAATATCTTGTTCCGAAAGTTTCCCAAACGGATTGTTGCTGTTGATAAATACATCGGCTAATTCTTGTTTTTTTTGTTGATATTTAATTATTTTTTCTTCTATGGTGTTTTCAGTGATAAAACGATATGCCATTACTTTATTGGTTTGCCCAATACGGTGAGCACGTGCAATTGCTTGTTTCTCTACTGCCGGATTCCACCAAGGGTCTAGTAAGAAAACATAGTCGGCAGCGGTTAAATTCAACCCCGACCCGCCGGCTTTTAATGAAATTAAAAACAGTTTATTTTCTTTATCGTTTGAAAACTCATTGATTACCGCTTCGCGGTTTTGTGTTTTTCCTGTGAGGATAGAATATTTCAAATTATTGTGGCTAAAATAATCGGCAAAAAGTTGCAGGTGTTTTACAAAGGATGAAAAAATCAGTACTTTATGATTTTCAGCAATTAAACTTTCCAGCATACGAGTTACTTCTTCAAATTTACCCGATGTTTCCTTTGTTTTTTCATCAAAGAGCTTTATGTGGTTGGCTATTAAGCGTAAGCGTGTTAATGCCTGAATAACCAGCATGTTTTTTTCGGTAGTACTTTTTTTTGCATCAATACTATTTAGTAATACATTACGGATTTTAGATTTTTCTTTTTCATATAACTGATATTGTTTTTCGTGCATGGTGCAATAATGCACTGTTTCACTTAAATCGGGTAAATCTTTGGCTACTTCTTCTTTAGTACGCCTTAGAAAAAAAGGATTGATAATTTTTTGTAATCTGTTTTGTCTTTCTTCCCGTAAAATGGCATCGTGTCGCTTTTCAATCGGTTCAACAAACTCTTCTTTAAAAAACGCTAAACTCCCTAATAAACCTTTGTTGATAAAATTCATTTGTGCCCATAAATCGCTTAATGAATTTTCAATAGGGGTGCCGGTTAACACCATTTTGTAATCGGCTTCAAGTTCCATAATTGCTTTATAGGTCTTTGATTGCGGATTTTTTATGGTCTGACTTTCGTCTAATATAACAAATCTGTATTGATATTCTGAAAGTATATCAATATCGTTACGAACTAAACCGTAACTTGTTAATACTAAATCGTAATTATCGAATAACTTTATATTTTTTTCTCTTCGCCAGCCTGAATAAGTAAGTACTTTAAGATTGGGAGCAAATTTATTAATCTCATTTAACCAGTTATGGATTAATGATGTAGGCATAATTATTAAACCTGCTTTTTTTGAAGGCTTTTCACTATTAATTTCAGGCTCTGTATCAAATATACTTAATTGTTTGATTTTTGTTTTTGTATTTTTCGGTGTTTGTGTGTTTAATAATCGGCTAATTGCCGCTAAGGTTTGCAGAGTTTTCCCCAAACCCATATCATCGGCAAGGCAGGCGCCGAAATTATTTTCAAACAAAGAACTAATCCAGTTGTATCCGGTTTTTTGATAAGGACGTAGTGTTGCCTGAACAGTTTCTGCTAAATCAAATTCTTTATGTTTGATTTGA
>JALSLF010000516.1 GCA_026988445.1 Bacteroidales bacterium | reverse complement strand
TGGAAAGCATTAAAAGATTATCAGAAGATGTTGGAATTCCGTCAGGATTAAAAGAGCTTGGTGTAAAAGAAGAAGATTTACCGACACTTGCCGATAATGCTCTTAAAGATGCTTGCGGATTAACAAACCCGAGAATTGCAAGTAAAGAAGACATTATTCAAATTTACAAAAATGCTATGTAGTTTTTATATTAATAAAGGGGCGGAGATTTATTCTCCTTCCCTTTATTTTAATTTATAAACAATGACAGATAAACAAAATACTCATTTACTGATTTCTGAAAAGCTGGTTGGCTCAGTTGTTAATATTGAAAAAAATAAAGCAAGAGTTGAGCTTACACCTTTAAAAGAAATGGCTGCTGATAACTTGGGACTTTTACATGGCGGGTTTATTTTTGGTTTGGCAGATTATGCAGCTATGCTTGCCGTGAATAAGCCTTATGTTGTTTTAGGAAAGGCAGAAGTAAAATTTATAAAGCCTGTAACAATAAACGAAACCCTTGTTGCAGTAGCTAAAACAATTGATGTTGAAGGTTGTAAATATGAGGTGAACGTAAATGTTTACAACGCCAAAGATGAAATTGTATTTAACGGAACATTTGTTTGTTTTGATAAAAACAAACATGTGCTTGAATAAAATTATCCTCATAAACTTTTAAAAATTATAAATATGAAGAAATACAAGACACTAACAGCAGAGGAAGCTGTAAAAGTAATTAAATCAAATGACAGGGTATTTATACAGGCTGCCGCCGCTGCACCACAGTCGCTTATAAATGCGATGACTAATCGTCATGAAGAGTTACGAAACGTAGAAGTGTGTCATTTACATATTGAAGGAGAAGCTCCTTATGCTGACCCGAAATATGCTAAAAGCTTTTTTGTTAACTCTTTTTTTATCGGACCTAATGTACGTCATACTTTACAAGCAGGTAACGGTTGTTATACACCGGTTTTTTTAGGCGAGTTACCACTCTTATTTAAAAAAAATGTGATTAATTTAAATGTTGCATTAATTTCGGTTTCTCCGCCAGACAAACACGGATACTGTTCGCTTGGAGTAACTGTTGCAGCAACTCCTGCCGCAATAGATAATGCAGATATTGTAATAGCTGAAATTAATCAAAAAATGCCGCGTACGCACGGAGATGGGATTATCCATATCTCAGAAATTGATTATGCGGTTGAAGTGGATAGGGAGATTGTAGCACATAGCTACTCGCAAGCTAATGAAATAGAACAAACTATCGGTGATTATATTGCTGCACTAATTGAAGACGGAAGTACCCTGCAAATGGGTATTGGCAGTATTCCGAATGCTGTTTTAGCAAAATTAACAAATCATAAAAACTTAGGAATTCATACAGAAATGCTTTCTGATGGTGTTATTGATTTAATTCTTAGTGATGCAATAAATGGAAATAACAAAAAAATCAATCACGGTAAGGCAGTAACAACATTTATGGTCGGTAGTCAAAGGCTTTATGATTATGTTGATGATAATCCTTTTATTGAAATGAAAGCTGCAGATTATACAAATGATGTAGGAATGATTCAACAAAATCCCAAGGTAATATCAATAAATTCAGCAATTGAAGTTGATTTAACAGGGCAAGTATGTGCCGACTCAATCGGAATGCGAATGTATAGCGGTGTAGGAGGACAAATGGATTTTATCAGAGGAGCATCCCTAAGTGAAGGTGGAAAACCTATTATAGCACTTCCTTCGGTAACAAAAAAAGGAAGAAGTCGTATAGTTCCGTTTTTACAGCCGGGAGCAGGTGTTGTTACAACCAGAGCACATGTACACTATGTAGTAACTGAATACGGAGTAGCAAATCTTTACGGTAAAACCATTAAACAAAGAATTAACGAATTAGTAAAAATTGCGCATCCCGATCATCGAGAAACTATTGAAAGATATTATTTTGAACGTAAAATGTATTAAAAATGCAAATTGTAAAAAAAGCTCAAGCCGGTTCTTTTGAATCAAGCGATATTATGGTATTGGTAGAGCCTTCTGAAAAGCCCGGCAGATACATTGAAATAGATTCATCAGTTGATATTCAGTTTGGAGAGCAGATTGAATATGCAATAAATCGAAAATTAGATGAGTTGCAAGTTATTGATATACATTTGATTGCAAAAGACAAAGGAGCTTTAAACCTGACTATTTGTGCACGTGTTGAAACCGCAGTTAAACGTGCAGCAGGTGTTCAAAAGGGTTTTATTCCGTAAACTTTAAATTTTAAAAAGTGAAAAAGAAACGTAGGACAATGCTTTATATTCCGGGAAATAATCCGGCAATGTTACAGCACGGTGGAATATATGGAGCGGATAGTTTATTGCTTGACCTTGAAGATGCAGTAGCATTAAATCAAAAAGATGCCGCGCGAATTTTAGTAAGAAACATGTTACAAACTATTGATTTTTATAATTCAGAAGTTTGTGTTAGAATTAATCATTTAGATACGCCTTTTGGTCGTGAAGATTTAGAAGAAATTGTCCCACTGCAACCGGATGCAATTCGTTATCCGAAAACAGAATCGGTTGAAGATTTAAGAAAACTTTTGGCTATAATAGAAGATATAGAAAATAAGCATAATTTGCCACACGATAAGATGACAATTCATGCAATGATTGAAACGGCTATGGGTGTTCAAAATGTCTTTGATATAGCTTCTTTTTCAAGCAGAGTTGATGCATTAACAATAGGAGGGCAGGATTTAATGGCTGATATGAATATAAAAAATACCAAAGAAGGTACCGGTATTGATTTGGCGCGTAAAATGATTGTTATGGCTGCAAAAGCAAACGGCATTGATGCTATTGATACAGTATTTGTTGATGTTAATGACGAAGAAGGCTTAAAAAAGGAAACAGAGTATGCCAAAAATATTGGTTTTTCCGGTAAAGCAGTTATTAACCCACGCCAAATTGATATTATTCATGAAGTTTTTACACCTACTAATGAAGAAATTAGAAAGGCATATAGAATTGTTAAAGAGTTTAAGAGAAATAAAGAAGCCGGTATTGGTGTTTTTGCTATTGAGGGTAAAATGATTGATGCTCCGGTTGTTGCCAGAGCTGAATATGTTTTGGAGTTAGCCGGTATTGATTACAAAAATGTTTAGAATATGAAAAATGTAATAGGAAGGAATATTCCTGAATATATAAACGGAATTGGTAAAGTAGAACCTTTTCTTGGTGCTTGGGAAAAGTTAAAAAAAGGCTGGATGGATGAAATTACTGTTCCGCCTCCCAATAAAGCAAAGCTTCCGCATCAGTGCAAATCATGTATGGATTTAAAAACGGCTATTGAAAAAACCAATCCTCATGATGGTATGACGGTTTCATTTCATCATCATCTTAGAAGCGGTGATAATATTTTGGTAATGACCATTGATATTCTTGCTCAAATGGGAATAAAAGATATAACATTAGCCTCTTCATCTTTAAACAATTCGCACGACTCATTACTTAAATATTTGAAAGACGGAACCATTACAAAAATATGGACATCAGGATTAAGAGGCGAGCTTGGAAAAGCTGTTTCGGAAGGAGTTTTAGATGTTCCTGTTACCATACATTCGCACGGGGGAAGAGTAAGGGCAATTCATACCGGAAAAATTCAGATTGATTTAGCGGTAATAGCGGCTTCCGCTGCCGACGAAGAAGGTAATGCAACCGGTGCACACGGTAAATCTGCCTTTGGCTCAATGGGTTATGCAAGAATTGATTCCAGGTATGCAAAACAAGTTATTATTGTTACGGATAATATGGTTGAATATCCTTGTACACCTACATCAATTCAACAGCATTATGTTGATTATGTTGTAAAAGTTGATTCAATTGGCGATGCATCAAAAATTGCAACCGGAACAACGCGTATTACAAAATCACCAATGGATTTAAGAATTGCTAAACTTGCTGCAGATGTTATTGAAAACTCCGGTATGTTTACCGAGGGATTTTCTTTTCAGGTAGGTGCCGGTGGCGCTTCACTGGCAGTGGCAAAGTTTATCAGAGAAAAAATGAAAAAAAGCGGTGTTAAAGGAAGTTTCTTGCTTGGCGGTGTTACTTCTTACGGTGTGGATATGTTAAACGAAGGACTCTTTAGAGCCATTTTTGATGTTCAATCTTTTGATGCAGCGGTAAGTTCTTCCATACTTAAAAACAGAAATCATATTGAAATATCATCAGGTTATTATGCAAATCCCTATAACTGCGGATGTATGACTAATAAGTTAGATATAGTAGTATTAGGTGCTTTGGAAATTGATACCGATTTTAATGTGAATGTAATAACCGGTGCCGATGGAATAATCAGAGGTGCTTCGGGCGGGCACAGCGATACAGCTTCGGGAGCAAATTTAACGGTAGTAGTTTGTCCATCGTTTAGGGGGCGAATTCCGATAATTAAAAAAAGGGTGCATACAATAGTTACTCCCGGCGAAACGGTTGATGTACTGGTTACCGAAAGAGGTATATGTGTTAATCCTAAAAAACCGGAATTAGAAGAATCCTTAATTAAAGCCGGCTTAAAGATTAAAAAAATTGAAGACTTGCAAAAGGAAGTTGAAGGAATTACTGGTGTTGAAAAACCAATTGAATTTACCGATAAAATTGTTGGAATTGTTGAATACAGAGACGGAACAATTATAGATGTGATAAAACAAGTAAAAAATGCAAACTAATTTAAGTAAAGAGTTGATTTTAATTTTAGATGCAAAAGAAAAACGGACTGCATTAAAAATTGATTTTGCAGGAAAAGGATTAAATTCCTTGACTTTAACTCTTAATATTCCGGGGATACCTAAAACTAATGAATTAATAAGTAATTTTTTCAAAGATAGTATAAACGAGCTTAAAAAACACTTAATTGCCAATAGGCTTAAAATGTTGTTTGATAGCGAAATAATCACCTCTGATAATGCCGGTGATTTTTACTTAGTCCCTTTTGAAGACAACAATATTGATATAAAAGAAATAAAAACAATTACTGAAAACTTTGAAAAAGAACATTTGCTTGGCAGGTTAATAGATATTGATATTTTTTGCAGAACTGCGGGTCATATAAGCTCCGGCACTGAAAAACTGTGTTATTTTTGCGGAGAACATTCTGCTATTTCGTGTATGCGAAATAAAAGACACTCTTATTTGGAAATGCGTGTGAAAATTTTTTCAGATATCGAAAAATATCTGGAACAAAAAAAAGCCGGTGAATTTGTTCGCAAAATTAGTGCTTTAGCACTTCGTTCAATTTTGTATGAGGTATCTTTAAGCCCAAAACCCGGTTTGGTTGATTTTTCATCTTCCGGTGCTCATAAAGATATGAATTATTATTCTTTTTTAAATTCATCCTCAGTATTACCGGATTATTTTAAAGCATTTTGCCTTTTGGGATTTCAATTTTCCGGTGATTTGGGAAAAGCACTTCCGCATATTCGAAAAATAGGTTTGGAGGCCGAAGAGGCTATGATTATATCAACACAAGGAGCAAATACACAAAAAGGAGTAATTTTTCTTTTTGGAGTATCCTTATTTACTTATTCATATTTGTTTGCGAATAAAAAGCCTCTTTCGGAAAATAATTTCAGAAATACAATCAAAAAAATATGTAAGAATATTGTAGAAAATGAATTGAGTGCTTCTAAAAACACTAACGATACGCACGGTGAAAAGGTTTTTAATAAATTCGGGAATGCCGGTATTAGGTATGAGGCTGAAAATGCTTTTCCTGTTATTTTTGAAACAGCAATACCGTTTTTTTCTTCAAAATTAAAAATAAACTCATATAAAAATCAGGAAGAAATAAAGGAACTTTTAAAAATTGCTTTACTAAAAATAATGTCTGTTAATAACGATTCTAATATATTATATCGTAGCAATTTAAAAACCTTAGAGGAAGTTAAAAAATTAGCACAAGAGTCAATTAATAATCATAGAATATATGAAAAATTATGTAAATATTGCTTAAAACATAATATATCTCCGGGTGGTTCTGCCGATTTATTAGCTTTATCCCTTTTTATTTATTTTGTGAATAATGAACTTTAATAGTACTGACAATGAACTTTGAAGATACAGATTTTAGAATGGAGGTTTTAGATATTGAAAACCCCTTTGATGTTAAAATGGTGTATGATTTTTTAAAAGGACTTGGTTTTGAATACAATACCGGAGATATTAATTATACACTCATTTTATATAATTTGAACGATGAAATTATCGGAACAGGTTCATTAAACAGAGAAACCTTAAAATATGTGGCTGTCGCCGAGAAATTTAGAGAATCAACTGCCTTTTCGCTTATTGTTACTTCATTAGCAAACAAAGCACTCGAAAAATACAAGCGCTGTTTTGTATTTACAAAGCCGCAAACGGCAAAGCTTTTTAAAGGTTTAGGCTTTTCCGAACTGGCTACTGCCGAGCCTTTATTTACCGTTTTGGAGTTTGGTTATAAAACCATAAAAGATTATCAAGAATATCTGAAAACTAAAAAAGTTCAAACACAAACCAATGATATTGCAGCAATTGTTGTAAACTGTAATCCTTTTACAAAAGGACATAAATATTTGATTGAAAAAGCATCCAAAGAAAATGAAGTAGTATATTTATTTGTTGTAAAAGAAAATTTATCGGTTTTCCCTTATGAAATCAGAAAAGAATTAATAAAAAAAGGTACTGCTCATTTAAAAAATGTACTTATTTTAAGTACCGGACCTTATATTGTTTCAGGTGCAATTTTCCCTGATTATTTTATAAAAAATGAGAGTTCAAATTTGATATCGGAAAAACAGGCAGAAATTGACATTAAAATTTTTGCCGATTACATTGCGCCTGTATTAAATATAAAAAAACGTTATGTCGGAACCGAAAACTATTGCCCGATTACTGCTGCTTATAATGATGCAATGAAAAAAATATTGCCCCAAGCAGGTATTCAAGTTGTTGAAATTCCAAGAATAACAAGTGGTGATGATAAAAATTACATTAGTGCTTCAAAAATCAGAAAAGCAATTAAAGAAGATAAATTACACGAATATTTAGATTTTTTACCTGAAGTTACCCAAGAGTTTTTATTATCGCAAGAAGCAAAACCCATTATTGAAAAAATTAAAAAAAACGAAAGCAGACATTAAAAACAATTACCTTAAATCCGCAACTATGTTCGTAGCGAAAAGCCAGAATGTGCGTCAGTATTGGTGTAGCGCAGTTTTGAGACACGCAAACGTAGCATTAGTTACGGTGAGTATCGAAAAACGAGCATTCCCAATAATGACGTGCAGTATGGCTTTGCAGTAGAAGATAGTTGCGGATTTAAGGAATTATAAAAATCAAAAAGTACAATTTATTTTATTTATTCTTTTTTACAATATCTTTTTATATCTGTTCACAAAACAAATTCGCCGATGTATTTCTGAAAAATTGTAATAACTGATTAAAATTATATTTAATGAAAATAGAAATTTGTCTTGGCAGTTCATGTCATTCAAAAGGGAGCAATAAAGTTGTTTTGTTTTTGAAAGAATATATCAAAAAAAATCCTGATATTGAATTAAGTGGGCTTTTATGCTCCGATCAGTGTGAAAAAGGGCCAATATTAATTATTGATGATAAAATATATACAGGTGTTACCGAAAGTAATGTGTTGCATATTTTAAACAAACACAAAAAAAAGCCTTGATATGAATATTATTTATACAAACGAGAATGATTGCAGAGACTGTTATAAGTGCATTAGAAACTGTCCGGTCAAAGCAATCAGTATGATTGATCATCATGCTTCAATCGATGATAAGAAGTGTATTGTTTGCGGTGAGTGTGTCCATGTTTGCCCTGTAGGAGCGCAAAAATACAGAAACGATGAAAGTAAAGTTTTAGAGCTTTTGGTTTCTGAAAAAAAGGTATTTTTATCATTAGCACCTTCTTTTGTTTCTGATTTTGATATTCTTGTAGATGATTTATTGGAGCAATTATATGATTTGGGTTTTGAAGGCATTTCTGAAACAGCCCTGGGGGCGCAGTTGGTAAGTTATGAACAAAAAGAGTTGCTCAATCAAAGCGATAAATCATATTTTTCAACAGCTTGTCCTACTTTTGTTAATACAATTTTAAAACATTATCCTTCTTTAAAACAAAACTTACCTGATATTTATTCGCCTTTGCTTGCACATTGTGCCATGTTAAAAAAAACTTACGGAGAGGATATCGCTATTGTATTTGCAGGACCTTGTTTTTCAAAAAAAATTGAAGCCGATACCCACCCTGAACTGCTTGCTGTTGCCCTTACTTTTGAAGAACTGAAAAATTTGTTAAAAAATAAATATCTACATAAGAAAAAAAGTAACAAGCAAAATACCTTTATTCCTGTTCAAAGCAGTGGAGGTGCTATTTACCCCTTAGATGGCGGTATGATTGAAACAATTACAGACCTGATACCTACTTCTGTTACAAATACCGGTTATTTTAACTTTTCAGGCATCGAAGAAATTATCCGTATTTTAGAAAGTGAAGATTTTGACAATCAAAATGTATTTTGCGAATTTTTGGCATGTAAGGGTGGTTGTATTAATGGTCCGGGCATCTCAAACAATGATTTGCACATTATTTCTAAAAAAGAAAAAATATCGAGATATTTTAAATCCTTACCCCAATACTCTATTGATGATTTTGCAAAAAAATATCATACACCAATAAATACTTCTTACAATTTTTGTGAACCCGTAAAAAAACATATATACACACAAGATGAGCTTAAA
>JALSLF010000515.1 GCA_026988445.1 Bacteroidales bacterium | reverse complement strand
AACCGAAGTAACACCAAGTCCTATTTCGCTTAATACAATTTTTGCTACCTCAATAGGATGAAGTATAAAGGGTTCGCCGGTTTTTCTTTTGAGCCCCTTGTGTGCTTCGTAGGCAAAATTATATGCATTGATAATTTTTGCTCTTTGCTCTTTAATTGAACATCTTGGGCATAAATTCAGCATTTCCACAAAGGCATTTACAACCTCTTTTTCTCCAATTATTTCAATATTTGTAATTTTATCGCGCATATTTGTTTTTGCTTTTTTTCAAGGATGACAGAAATTTATTGATTATAATATGATCATTTGAAAAGCTATAATCTATCTAACTCATAATTCGTACTTCTACCACCTGATTTTTCTTGTCTTAATATTTTCTTTTCAATCAAATCCTTAATATCACGTAACGCAGTGTCTTGCGAACATTTTGCTATTTTTGCCCATTTTGATGTTTTTAATTTTCCATCGAAACCGTCAAGAAGTTTATTTAGCATCAATCGTTGACGGCTATTCAAATCCGTATCTTTATGTTTATCCCAAAAGTCGGCTTTGTAAAGTACTTTTTGAATTGTTTGCTCTGTGTTCTTTAAAGCTCTGTATAAACAGTTCAAGAACCAGACAATCCATTCTGTTATTTCACCGTTTTTATATTGAGTTTTTTGTAACGTAGCATAATAAATTTTTCTTTCTGTTAAAATTTGATTAGACAAACTGTAAAAACGTTGCGAACTCTCGTCAGAACGTGCTAATAACAAATCAGATATTGCTCGTGCAATACGTCCGTTTCCGTCATCAAAAGGATGAATAATAATAAACCAAAAGTGTGCTATTGCAGACTTTAAAACAAAGTCCATTTTTGAATTATTAAACCAGTCAAGAAATCTATCCATTTCATATTTTACTTGTTTTGCAGGAGGGGCTTGGTAATGAATTTTTTCTTTACCCATTGCTCCTGAAACAATCTGCATTTCCCCCTTTCTATAACTACCTACATCAATTTTATACAAACCACTTCTACCGGTAGGAAAAAGGGCAGCATGCCAAGCAAATAGTCTTTCTTCGTTTATTGTTTTTTTATAGTTTTGTGTTGCATCGAGCATCATTTCAACCACACCATCTACATTTCTGTCAGGATAAACCATTCCTGCATAATTTAATCCGAGTTTTCTGGCTATTGATGAGCGAACTTGTTCATAATCTAATAATTCTCCTTCAATTTCTGATGACTTTAAAACATCAAGAGTTAAAGCGGTCAGCATTGTTTCTTGTTGCAAAGAAAATCCCAATGCACTAACTTGTCCCAAAATTTTTCCCTGTAAATGACGCACTCTTCCAAGAAGTATTTGAATTTCATCTTCATTCCAAGTAAAATTTGGCCAGTTATTGTATTGATATATGTATTTTGCCATATTATTTTGTACTTATGCTACAAATATATAGATTATTCTCCGTATTTTTAAGGAGATTAATGGTGTTATTCTCCGCAAAAGATAAATTCTCTATTTTTTACCTTTTAAATTTCTTTATAATGCTTGCTTAATTACTAATAAACTAGATTTATTTGCCCTGATTTTTCTACTTCTTGATTATTTTTTGTTCTGAATTTCAACAAATATATATAAGTGCCTTGCTTTAGCAATTCACCGTTTCCACTTGTACCGTCCCAACCTTCAAGCGGGTCGTTTGATGAAAATACAATACTGCCGTTTCTGTCGTAAATTATTAAAGAATAATCGCTAACGAATGATGCAACGGGTTTAAATGTTCTGTTTTCCGGCTTTGCACTTTTAGGATTAAACGCGTTTGGATACCAAACAACTGCTTCTTGATGTGCGCAAGAAATATTTGATTTGCTTGTTCCTGTAATTCCATAAGGATTTCCGGCATCTTCGGTAGCTAAAATATAATAACAAAAGTGCCCTTTTGAAGGTATTCCTCCATAAGTAGGCATAATTAAATTAGTAATATCATCCGTATAAGTTGTTGTATTTGCCGGAACTTGTGCAATTGATTGATACACTGAACCGTCTATACTACGATAAATCTCGTATTGATATACACCACCTAACCATTCTGTATAATTTGTCCATTTTAAAATATTGCTTTTGCTGCCATCATCTGCCGGTTGAGCTTCCAATAAAATATTACTTGCTATATTGCTTTCATCTGTTGTTACATCGCAATTGTTAATGGCAATTACTTTGTAAAAAAATTGTTCTTGGGCTGTTTTTGCATAATCGGTATAGGTAATTTGTGATGTTCCGGCAGGGAAAATTGACAATGTATCATAAATGCCATTTACAGAGTCTGATTTTAGTAAAACGTAACGATCAATGGTTGCATTTTCATCAACAGTAAATGATAAACTAATTTCGTTGTAATTATCTACTGTGGCATAATCGGCATTCATTATTTGAGGATTACCCGGTATCGTTGTGTTAAAATTTCTGATGTTAGAATAAACCGTATCGCCGGATGAGTTGCTGAATGCTTCAATTACATAATAGTAGGTGGTGTCCGCCAATACGTTTTGATGAACAATACTTGTATCGCCGTTACTTACCGTACCAAGTAGTGTTGCAGATGAATTATTCCCTGTTGTGTAATAAATATTGTACTGACTTACGTTTGGTGCAAAGCCGGTGTAAGGCGACCAGCTAATTGTATTGGTCATTAAGCAAGCATCAAAACTTACGGGATAGAGTAGGATTGAGCTTACACTTATGCTCATATTGCCGTATTCAATATTTCCGTCAATAATTTTGTAGGCAGCTATGCGGTAATTTTCCGCACGTACATCGGGTTGCGCTAAACCATATACAGTACCGGTATCAATATAAGACATTTGATTTGGATTGTTAATGTCTGCTATGGTATTCCAGCTACCATCTACAACGCCTGTTTGACCAAAGATTTGGCGTTTTACTACGTAACCGTCAATTTGAGTAGTATCGCTTACTGTCCATTTAATCTCAATCAATTGCGATTGTTTATTGACTGTTACATAGTCTATTACAGGCACCTCAATAGTTTGCGCTTTTAAGCCGGAAACAATTATTAGTCCTATAAGTATTAAGCCTGTATTTATTATTTTTATTTTCATCGAAACAATATTTTAACAAAAATTATACATTTTATGATTAATAAACGAAAAAAGTAAGCTTATGCTTACTTTTTTTAAAAGATTTCTTTGCTAAATTATACAATCATAAATTTTATTGCTTATTTAATGACCTGTATAGATTGCTTCTTCACCATGAATATCGTCTGTGTTAAACTGAAAACCAAGCCGTTTTCCTGTTTGCATTACCTGGTCTTGGTTACTTGCTTGTAACATTTCTACATTAATAATTTTAACTTGGTCGTACTGAGGTACCAGTAAATCAAATTCCAGTATATATTGTAAGGCTGATTCAACAATATTGCGAAGAGCTTCTTCGTCAATAACTTTTGTGCCGAAATCTTTATATAAATACCCCATTTGTCTTTTTCCCTCGACAAAATAGTGTTTTGAATTGTTAATAAAAATCCGCCCGATTAAATAACCTAAATCATTTAAGCGGTTGTATTTGAAAGAGTCGGACAGGAAATTATAAATATTAATAATTCCTGAATAGGTATTTAGTTTACTGGCTCGGGCATATCTGGTTTTCCAAACATGATGGTCTCTATCAAATTCATAAACGTTGGTGTGCATCGAAAATATTAATAAATCACCGCCAAATTTTAATGAAGCTTGAAATTTTCCACGATTTTTATACTTTATGCGTGGTTTTTCCATATCTTTTGATAAATCGGCATTATATTCTTCCGATAGATTTTTTAATACATTACGTAACATATTAAAAGTTTCAAAAGTATTGGAAAAAACTTTTTGTTTAATTTCTGATTTTTCTTTGTAGGTATTTAAAATTTCTGCTTTTTTATTGGTCATATCTTTAAATTTTATTCATATAAAGATATAATTAATTTTTAAAAATCGAAAGTGCTGCTTAATTTATTGGAGTACCGGTAAATTGGTGTATTGGTGTATTGGTGTATTGGTATATTGGTAAATTGGTTATTGAACAATTGCCAATATACCAATAAACTAATAAACTAATATACCAATATACTAATATACCGGCATTAATATGCTTTTGCAAATAATACCCTTCGTTTAGAAGGTTTTCCCGTAAAAATACATTTACCTTCTTCTTCAACTGCATCAATGGGAATACAACGGATAGTAGCTTTTGTTTCGTTTTTGATTTTTTCTTCTGTTTCTGAGCTTCCGTCCCAATGAGCTAAAACAAAACCTCCTTTGTTTTCAATAATATCCTTAAATTCATCGTAAGTATCAACCGTATAAGTATTGTCTTTTCTAAATTGTAAGGCTTTATTATACATGTTTTTTTGGATTTCATCCAATAAATTCTCTACCACATCGGCAATACCTTCTTGCGGGTAGATTTTCTTTTCCAAGGTATCGCGGCGAGCCACTTCTACATTGCCTTGTTCTAAATCTCTGGGACCAATAGCAAAACGTACGGGTACACCTTTCAACTCATATTCGGCAAATTTATTACCGGGGCGATGCGTATCTCTACCATCGTATTTTACCGTAATACCTTTGGCACGTAGGGCTGCCATTAATTCTTTGGCTTTTTCGGTAATTTTATCTAATTGTTCTTGGTTTTTATAAATCGGAACAATAACTACCTGATAAGGAGCTAATTTAGGCGGTAATATCAAGCCTTTATCATCAGAATGTGCCATAATTAAGGCACCCATTAAGCGTGTTGAAACCCCCCAAGATGTAGCCCAAACATAATCTAATTTACTGTTTTTATCGGTAAATTTCACATCAAAAGCTTTGGCAAAGTTTTGTCCTAAAAAGTGTGAAGTTCCTGTTTGCAAAGCTTTTCCGTCTTGCATCATGGCTTCAATAGAGTAGGTTTCAAGGGCACCGGCAAAACGTTCGTTTTCGGTTTTTGTGCCTTTAATTACCGGAACAGCCATGTAATTTTCAACAAAATCAGCATAAACATTAATCATTTGTTTGGTTTCGGCAATGGCTTCTTCGGCGGTGGCGTGTGCTGTGTGCCCTTCTTGCCAAAGAAATTCGGCAGTACGTAAAAATAAGCGTGTGCGCATTTCCCAACGTACCACATTTGCCCACTGGTTAATTAAAATGGGTAAGTCGCGATAAGATTGTATCCACTTTTTATATGAATTCCAGATAATGGTTTCGGAAGTAGGGCGTACAATTAATTCTTCTTCCAATTTTGCATCCGGATCTACTTCAATGCCTTTGCCATCGGCTCTGTTGCGCAGGCGGTAATGGGTAACCACAGCACATTCTTTGGCAAAGCCTTCAACATGGTCGGCTTCTTTGCTGAAAAATGATTTGGGAATAAAAAGCGGGAAATAGGCATTTTCGTGTCCTGTTTCTTTAAACATTTTATCTAATTGGGCTTGCATTTTTTCCCAAATGGCATAGCCGTAGGGTTTTATGACCATGCTACCGCGAACTGCCGAATTTTCTGCCAAATCGGCTTTATTTACTATATCGTTATACCATTGCGAATAATTTTCGCTGCGTTTTGCTATTCCTTTTGACATACTGAAATTAGTTAATATGTTGAATTAACAGTTTTAATTTTAAAGAACTGCAAAAGTAATTAAATTATTTAGAAGATAAAATATCTTGAATTTCTAATAATATATCAATAAGTGCCGGCTCATCACAACTTTCTATTTTATCGGGTAAATGTTTATGGTGTGGAAAGCTTTTAATATTAAAGTGGTGTTTTGAATTATCGTATCTAAAAATCATTGTTTTTTTATGATTCATATAATGATATTTATATTTTTTCTTATTTATTTGTTCCGTATTTTTTAGTTCTAAGAAAGACAATATGCTTTCGTCAAAAAACTCAACTTCACCGGAAATAAGTCCTTGTGTATCATTATAAAACCTTTTTTTAATTGTTTGACTAAGGATAATATCATTGAATCCTGAAAGAATACGCTCAATTTTTTCAAAATACTTATTTATCATTTTAATTTTTTGAGTTCATCCTTATTTTCTTGTATCATTTCATAAATACCAGCCCATATCATATAATCGTTTTTATCTTCAAATTCTCCGGATTCGTATTTTTTATAAAAGTCAGAAGAGCTTATTTTGTATTTACGCTCATATTTATGTAAATCTTTTTCCATTTCAAATATCGCTTTTTCAAGTTGTAGGGTTTTATAAATAAGAAAATCCTTTAAAAAATTTTCTATATTGCCTTGTTTAGCAATTAGGTAGTTTAATTTTTCTTCAATATCTGACGATAACTTTATTTTTAGGGTAAGCATATTCGCTAATTTTTGTTACTCTATGATTATAACTGTAAATATACGAAAAATATTATAAAACTGATTTAAACCTAAATTGAACGATTATCTACTTCAATAAGCACCAATCTATTGAGTTAATAAGATTTACAAAAAAAGACTAATTTAGGTTTGAATCATCACCTTCTAATTTAAGATATGGTATTTGCTTGCTTATTATTTTGTAATTATCGGGGTCTTTGACTTTTTCGTATCTTTTTTCAATATTTTGTATTATTGCCGATGCTTCAAAATTTACATGAATGCCTTTTAATGTTGCAGGATTACGAATGCCTATATAAAAAGTTTTTGTTTCTTCAACCGGTAATTTTACTATACCCGATTTGATATTTCTTCTGCTGCCTTCAGCGATATAACGATAGGCTTTTTTACGTTCAAAAAGATAACTGTTTTGCTCGTCCATTAAATAAATATCGCAATAAACTCTACCGTAGGGTTGAATTAAGTTGTCTGTATTAATGTCGATGGTTTTAGAATCGCTTACAATTCCTGATAATTGCTTGGTAAGGTTGCTTAATTTTGACATTTCTTCTCTATTTTTAGCTGCCGAGAACTGATAATACCATTCTATTGCATTATCCGGTAATTCCACAGGAAATGTTACTCGTGATTTACCACCGAGAAAAGTAGCGTTTGAACCGCTGTTTATGTAATAAACAGAAAGCGGCACAATGGTTTTTACTTCGTATTTTTTTATTTCAATTTCTTTTTCAATAATGTTAAAAATTGTATCGGTTTCTTGTCGCCAATATACGGTTGTGTTAAAATCTGCATTGTTTTTTTTAGGTACTCTTTCTATTTTCAGGTTTAAAATACGCGAAAAAATTGATTTATTGGTAAATTTTAGTTTGTAAATTCCACGGTCTTTTATTTTAACGGCTTTTGCATAAATATCTTTGCTTTTATATTCCATAAATATTGGGATATCGGGATATTCAAAAAGCTCAATTTGTCGTAGCTTTTTACCTTTTTTCATTTCAATGCTAATCAATACTTTATCGCCTTTATCAAAGCCAAAGTAGAGAACTGAAGTGTCTTTCCTGTTTATTTTAACTGTAGTTTCCGTTACCAAAACGCGTTTTAATTGTGCATTGATACTTGATGTAGTAATCAAAATCAAAAAAAATAAGCTGAATATTCTCATTGTAAAATTTTTTTAAGGGGTTACTTTTTTAATGTTTTTACATAAACTACAAAATAATTGTCAAACATATAAATATTTAATCAATGAAAAAAGTATTGGTTGCTGATAAAGGTTATTATGAAACTCCTGATGAATTATTTGATGCAACCGAACTATCGATAAATTTTAAATAGACGTTTAAGTTATTGGTAATTCGTTCGTTGTTTTTGTGTTGTAAATAATTCTTAATCAATTAATTATTGTTGTTTTTTATTGATGTGTTTTAATGCATCGAGAGGGATATTATTGTTTAATTTTTAAAAAAAATATTATGAGTAAGATGGTTTTTATTTTTGTATTATTGTTTCTTTTTGCATGTAATGTAGATAACAAAATAGATACAAATGTTGTTTCAAATGTAGATACAAATAAACAAGTATTAAGGGCAAATAATGAAGTTAATTTGCCAAAAGCTAAAAATAATCCGGTTGATACTTTGTCTGAAACATCTCTTCGTTTTCCTTGTGGTGATGAGGTAGGACACGGTTATTATATTGCACAAGGTTTTCAGGACGATAGAAGAGGAGATGGTACTCATTTAGGATTAGATATTAACGGTGTTGGAGGTGGCAATTCTGATTTAGGTGATACTATTTATTCTATAGGTAACGGAATTGTTGCAAAAGCTGAAGTTGATTGTTATTTAGCGGTTTATTATAAGTATAAGGGAAAAGCGATTAAGGCTCTATATTATCATTGTTTAGCGATTTTTCCAAAAACGGGAGATTATGTAGCAAAAGGTGAGCCTATCGCTACCATTGGAGATATTGGTGCCGACTTGGCGCATCTGCATTTTGAATTAATAAAAGATACAAATATAATTTGTGGCTTTTACGGATATCCGGAAGATGATTTTTATGACCCGATGGAAGTATTGCCTTTTTATAAAAAATGATTTTTACTGTGAAGAGAATTTAGAGCACAAATCCGCAGTAGTCGGACATGGTTTGCTTGCGGCAAAAGTTTTTATCCGCAGATAAACGCTAATAAACGCAGATATTTAAACATCTACGATGTTTTTGATTTTAACCTCAGGAACAATTAGGACACAAGGTTTGCTTGCGGCAAAGGTTTTATCCGCAGATAAACGCTAATAAACGCAGATATTTAAACATCTACGATGTTTTTGATTTTAACCTCAGGAACAATTAGGACACAAGGTTTGCTTGCGGCAAAGGTTTTATCCGCAGATAAACGC
>JALSLF010000514.1 GCA_026988445.1 Bacteroidales bacterium | reverse complement strand
TAGCCACAGATGAACACTGATTAACGCAGATGTTTAGAACATCTACGATGTTTTTGTTTTAACTACTAAGGGCACAAAGAGTGCTAATCCACCGGTAGTCGGACATGGTTTTGCCTACGGCAAAGGTTTTTTGTATTAGAAGCGGGAATGGTCGAACTAATTATGCAATAAAAAACAATTAATCAATAATAATTCGCAGGTAGGCAGACAAGTTATTCAATAAACAATATGCAATAAACAATATGCAATAAACAATATGCAATAAGCAATAAACAATATGCAATAAACAATATGCAATACTCAATATGCAATACTCAATAAACAATATGCAATAAACAATATGCAATAAGCAATATTCAATACGCAATAAACAATACGCAATAAACAATGCTCAATAAACAATACCCAATTCGCCAAAAGTTGGGGAAGTTACTTAATCCGAAGGTAGGCGAACAGGGTCTTTGTCGAGTTTGCTATAAGCTGCTAATTGGGCTGCTCAAAATAGGTAATGATGTTTTCTTCCAAATTTAATTTGAATACTATTGCTTGTTTTGACTCTTCTTTATACACCAATAATCCGTCAACCGGCAAATATTCATATTTGTTGGTTTTTATTCGCCGGTTTTTTCCGGTTTTTTTCACCAGATTATTTCCAAGATACCAAGCTCCGCCCTTGCGCCCTTTAGGAATTGCTTTAATTTTAATTTGCTCATCATAATCAAAA
Organism: Bacteroidales bacterium; assembly: GCA_026988445.1. Taxonomy (GTDB): domain Bacteria; phylum Bacteroidota; class Bacteroidia; order Bacteroidales; family NBLH01; genus NBLH01. The sequence goes on along the minus strand of JALSLF010000514.1, from coordinate 8,061 downwards.
GCAATGGGTTTATTTGAATTATCTAAAAATATTAATAATTTTCGCTTGTTATCCGTATTGTTTTTTAATACGCATGCAAAATCTTCCACATCGTTATTATTAAAATCTGCTTTTGCGATATAATTGTATTCAAAAGGCTTTTTATCTAAAGCAAATAATTTCCATTCACGGTTTACAGTATTAAAAAGCCGGTTACGCGCAAAATAATTACGCAATAATTTTTTATAAAATACAGGGGTCATTTCTCGTGCAGTGGTGTTCTCAAACATGCTGTTAATTTGCTCGTAAATTTTCTTTTCAGCTAAATTTTCGGCAGGAATAAAACCGGAATTTCCACGCATACTAACAACTTTGTACCAAAGCTCCCCGTTTTTATCCATTAAAACTCTCGGGCTAATTACTTTTAATTGTTCACCAAACTTAAGTTTTTCAACAACCGGCGCATGTTCATCCATTTCTTCATACAAAGGCTGTTTATTGGCAATTATATGCCTCATGTCTGTTTTAAACGAAAAATAAACTCCTACGGCAATAGCAGCAACAAATAGAGTAGAAATTACCAACAGAAGTAAACTACGCCAAAAATTACGATTAAGCACGGGCGGTTTACTTTCTTCTTCGCTTGCCAAATCCATTAAGCGGGTTTTCATTGCCAAAGGAATTTTAATTTTGCTGCTTTGCGAAATTCCCAAAAGCGCTTTACTAAATTCCTCACAGGATTGATACCGGTCTAAAGGACGTTTGGATGTAGCTTTTTGAATAATTTTTTGCATATCTTCCGAAACCCCAACATAAAATTCGCGCGGGTCGGGAAAAGGCTCGTTAATTATGGCATGATATAAATCGTATTCGCTGCTTTCTTCATCATAAGGCGGTTGTCCGGTAAGCATTTGAAACAGTGTAACACCAAGCGAATATATATCGCTGCGCCTGTCCAATACTTGCCCTTTTACTTGTTGGGGACTCATATAAAAGGTAGTTCCAACTTTAAAACCGGTTTTTGTTAATGTTTTACTTGAGCCATCAATACTTTTTGCAATGCCAAAATCCAAAATTTTTATATTGTTATCCGGCGTAATTATAAAGTTGGACGGTTTTATATCTCTGTGAATAATATTTTGCGAATGAGCATGCCCCACAGCATCTAAAATCTTTAAAAAAAGATTAATAGTTCGTTTTTGAGGGATTGGACCTGTTGTTGTTTCAATATATTCAGCCAAATTTTCACCTTCAACATGCTCCATAATGATAAAATAACCTTCTTGGTTTTCGATATAGTCATACAAAGCTACTATATTTGGGTGTTGCAGGCGGCTTAAAACCAAAGCTTCGTTACGAAAGCGTTCAATTATATCCGGTTTGGATTTTAACAGCGGGTTTAATATTTTAATGGCAGCTTTTCGCGGCAGATATTTATGAATACCCAAATAGATACTTCCCATTCCACCTTCGTCGATGAGTTCATCTATTTCATAATTACCAATTGTACTGCCAATCATTTAATATTCGTTTTTTTTTATCATTTGTACGCTTACAAAAATAAATGTATTTTCTTATTTTTCCGATAAGGGGATAATTAATTCTTTACCCACAGGAACAGAAATTGAACAAAAATCGTTTGCACGCATTAATTCAACTAATGATATATTATATCTTTTACAAACCAAATCCAAGTCTTCGGCGCCTTGAACCGTATAAATAGCTCTTATCGGAATTTTTAAGTGTTTTCCTTTCTCGCAAGTATTTATATTAGGATTTAAAGATATAAGATAATCGACACTTACATTGAATTTTTCAGCAATTTTTTCAAAGGTCTCGTTTTCATTTATTTGATACGGATAAATAATCAACTTTCCCGAATTACCGGGTAAATACGTTTTTGAAATCAAGATAGGAGTATTTTCCGATAATTGATTATCTTCTTCGTTATCCGATAAAAATATTACTGTTAGTATGGAAACTATTATTAAAAAAAATGTAGCAACAGCATATTTTTTACGAAAAAGACCGGAGAATTTGTAAATAAGATTCCTTTTTTCGATAGGCTCATATGCTCTATCCACATTGTGAAAGCGAATAATTTGAACAGAAATATTGTCCGTGCCGCCATTATCCAACGCTAATTGAATAAGTGTACCGGCTTTATCATCAATAGATTCCTTCCCTGATAATATTCGTTCAATATTTTTATCATTTATCATGGTATTAAGTCCATCGCTGCAAAGCAATAACACATCCCCCTCTTTGGGTATAAAAGCAGAATTGGCTACTTCGGGTTCCACATCGGGAAACAAGCCCAGTGCTTTAGTTATTTCATTACGCAAAGGATGATTTAAAGCTTCCTTTTCGGTAATTCGTTTTTCATCTACTAATTTATTTACGTAAGAATGATCCCGCGTAAGTAATTTTAATTTATTTTTTTTATATACGTATAAACGACTATCTCCAACATGCCCATAAAAAACCCTATTGTCTCTAATTAGAATCAAAACAATAGTAGTGCCCATATTATAATATTCGGGGTTATTTTTTGCATGATTATATACCTTTTTATTAGCGTGAGTGATGGCATTTTCAACCGCCAGAAAAGGATTTTTATAATAGCGAATGTTAAAATATTCACCAATGGCTTCTACAGCCATTTCCGAAGCCACTTCGCCGCCCATGTGCCCGCCCATACCATCACAAACAACAAATACATGACCGTTCAGGGTATCAAAATACGCCTGATAATCTTCGTTTTTGTCTCTTTCACGTCCTTTGTCCGTATAACTGACAAAATCAAAATTCCGTAAAACTACGGTTTGAGCCATGGTATTATATAATTAGTTTATTAGAGAATTATTATGCTATAATAAACCGGAATAAGTTTAAAAAGCGTAACATCCTATATTACCATTATTATTACTACTCAGTAACTTGCAAAAATTGCAACGAATTAATATGTTTTGTCATGATTTTGGTGCTTCGCAAGCCAAAATCCCGCCAAAACAACCGTATTTTAAAACTCTTCACCCCAAGCTAAAGCATGGGGCTATTGATAATCAATCAAACAAACTTGCTGAGTAGTAAGCATTATTTAATATATTTTTTATTCGATATTAAAACCTGTTTTATTTCATCTTTAAGTTCTATCCCCACATATTTCAACATTTCTTCGTTTGTAGGGAAGGTTTTAGGTGTTTGCCCGATTGTTTTTCTTGTTGCTTCGTCCAGCGCATTCAAATCACCGTTAGCCATAGCCGAAACATAATGAAACTTATAACTGCCGCTAACCGGTACCGTTTTAATAATTCGTTTTGTTTTATTATCTTGATATTCTACACGCGCTTCAATTTTTGCAGATTTATCCTGAATTTTCCGGGTAATGGTACACGAAATAATTTTATACTTATCTACTTTAATATCATTTCCCAAGGAATCTTTCATTACATTGCCGTTTGCGTCTAAAACATATTGAAAACCGTCTTTTACTTTTTTGGAGATGGTTTCTTTTTGTTCTTTCATATTGTCAGGACTAATATACGATGAAACAATACTTATAAAAACAGTATAATCGTAATATTTTTTTTGTGGAGTATTGTAATATCTTATCCAATCATCATCAAGGTCTTGCATACTGTAATCGACCAAATCAGCTAAAAACTGCGGCGGTAATTGCGAGTAGGTTTTATTAATGGGTGTTAACAAAACGTCAATTGTCCCTTTTTCTTTTGCTTCAAGCTGTAAGCGGTCAATATCTTCGTAATTTGTATAATATTTTCTTACTGCTTGAAACTCATAATATGCTTTTCGAGCATTTAATTTATTACCGGTTTTTAAAAGTTCCACAGCTTTTCGGTAATGAGTGTAAGCCGCATTTTTTTTAGCTTCAACCAATTTTTGATTGTAGTTTACATGTTCAAAATCATAAGTTTTTCCACCGGCACGTAAAGGCAAAACGGTTTCTGCACGCTGTTGCCTGCGATTAAGCCGTTCATAAAGACGATATATTTCGTCCAAGGCATTATCATCATCAGATAATTTAAGGTATTCAATACGGTCAATATCCGTTTGATTAGCTTTTTTATAGGCTATGATAAAAATTTCAGCCTGCTCGGGATCATTGGGGTCTTTTTGCAATTTTTTTAAAGAGCGCGTAAACGCCATCTCATAATTTCCTTTTTGTAATTCTTTTTGGGCAGAGTTACAAGAAAATAAAAATGAAATCAGTAAAAGAAAAACAATAATTTTTTGCATAATAATATATTTTAATAAAATTAGATTGTACTTTTTAATTTAAGCTAAAAATATGTACAATACGCTAATTATGCAAACTTGCTTATACAAAAAAAGCCCCATAGGGGCTTTTTTTGTATAAAAATTAATTTTTTATTGTAATTGGAAGTTAATGGGTACTGTGTACCAAACATTTACCTTTTTACCTCTTTGTTCGCCGGGTTTCCATTTAGGTAATGCTTTAACAACACGTAAAGCTTCTTTATCTAAAATGGGGTCAACACCACGTGCAATGGATACTTTTTCAACGGTTCCTTTTGATGTAACACAAAAGCGAACGTAAACTTTACCTTCAATACCGTTTTCACGAGCAATATTAGGATATTTAACATGGGTTGCGATGTATTTTCTTAGTCCTAATTCGCCACCCGGAAATTCAGGCATTGTTTCTACAATAAAGAAAATTTCAGGTTCTTCTTCTTCTTCTTCTTCTTCTCCTAAATCAACAATTTCCACTTGAGTATCATCATCTGCCTCAACGTCATCCATCTCAAACTCATCTTCAATTTCCGTATTATCGTCCACGATGGTTAAAACCTCAATGGTTTGTTGTGGTGGCGGTGGTTTTACTTCCGGTGGTTGCTCTTGTCGGGTAACCGGAATATCTTCATCTTCAAAATCAACATCTTCCAAACGTTGTAGCTCATCTACCGCCGATTTTTTTTGCGTAACACTAAATGCCGCTAAAACCACGCCTAAGGAAATAACTAAACCTATCATAAACAGCGTGCTTTTCCAGCGTTCTAAATCTGCTTTGGGATTCTTTTTTAATTCCATTTTAGTTCTTATTTAGATTTAACAATTATAACACTTTAAAATTATAGCTCCAAACACCCTGTGTTATAATTGAGGGTGTAAAGATATATTTTTTGATTAAAATATAAAATTTTTATTATCCAAAATTCATATTTTACTGCAATACAAATACAATAGGAACAGTAAACCATACACTTACCGGCTTACCTGCCTGTTCTCCCGGCTTCCATTTAGGCATAGATTTTATTACCCTTAAAGCCTCTTTATCCAATAGCGGATGAACACTTCTTAATATTTGAACATTTTCAATTTCACCTTTTTTATTTACAATAAAGCGGACATAAACTTTACCTTGTATATCTGCTTCAATAGCTTTTGCCGGATATTTAACATTGGTAGCTAAGTAATGTTTTAAGCCGATAATTCCTCCCGGTGGTTCGGGTTGCTTTTCAGGAATTAAGATAACCGCGTCCTCTTCATAAGGTTCACTATATTCCGGAATTTGAAATTCAATCTTATCTTCCTGATCTGTTTCTGTATTTACCGGAATATATTCTTCTTTTATAGGTTCTTCGTCCACAACCATCTCAAATTTCTCAAAGTGTTTGGGTAGTGGCGGTTTCAACTCTTTTTTTCGTGTAATGGGTATCATTTGAGTTTCCAAGTCTATACCGTTTACATTGTAACTGAGCTTCTTTTCTGATAAATGCGTACTCCATTCAAATGCAGCCAACACCATCGAAAGCGAAACAATTAACCCGACTTGAAAAAACAAAGTCCGCTTTTTTTCTAAATCTGCTTTTTTAGTTTTCCTTTTTTCCATAGCTCTGATTTTAACTTAAATTGATACCTTAAATTTGCATAAAGCAGATTTTTGCAAGTCCCATAGTATGTTAAGCTTTAAGCTCATTATTTTCCAATATATAAGTTTGGGTCAATGGGCTTTCCGTTACGTAACAACTGAAAACTAAATAATTCATACAGCCGTTTATCGCCCATTAAACCAATTATTTGATTTTTATGTACTAATTCTCCTTTTTTTACCTTACTTTTCCATAGTCCTTTATATTTTGAACTAAAAATCTCGTTATGCTCTATGGTAATTTGTATCGTTTTTAAACCCCAATCATCTTTTTCAGACACATCAACAACTTTCCCTTTTTTACAAGATTTTATTTTTTGATAACTCTCCGTAGCATAAGTTAGTTCGAGATGTGCAGCTATGATTTTATATTTATTGGTACTTTTTAATTCTTTATTTTCAAAGAATCCGCTAATTAGTTCTGTATTATAATTTACAGGGGAAACAAAACTTTGTTCACGAATAAACTGTAAACTATTTGTGCTTATATTGTAGCTACTGATAATAAAGCTGTAAATAATCAATATAAAAATAATTACCGGAACACCGCTTATAAACCGGAACTTTTTAAGTTGTTCCCCTTCGGGGAAGGCTAAAAGCCTAATCCTGTCTTTTAAAGGATTACGCGAAAATAAATTTGCGACTTTTGTATTACTTTTATTTACAGATAACTTAATTAATAAGTCTGCGTAATGATATTTACTCGCCGAGACACTTACTTTTGCATCTACAATATATTCGTGCAAATCTTTAAGTGTTTTTTTTGCTTTACGAACATAAGGATTAAACCAGAATATTATTTCGTAAAGTTCGTATATAAGAATATCAAACGAATGACGTTCAAACACATGTACTTTTTCGTGCTCTAAAACTTTTTTTTGTTCGTGTTCATTAAGTTTTTCAAAATTAACTCCCGTAAAAATATATTTAAACCAGCTAAAAGCAGTTTCATCTTCTTTGATTTTTACATGTATCCATTTCCCTTTATTTTTTCTTTCGGATTTTTTTACCAAACGGTAAATTGCCCTATGGTTTTTTAAAAATAAATAGCTGTAACGTAATACCCCGGAAAAATAAATAATGTAGGCAATATTTTTCAAGTTCATGTATTTTCCGCTTGTTATCGAGTAAACAAATTGAGAAAAAATACCCGTAGTTTGTTTGTATATTACCAAGTTATCACCTGTTAATGGGTTTAAAAGATATTCAGGGCTGTATGCTTTTGCAAAAAAATCTACACGAAAAGGAAAAGGTAAGTAAGGTAAAACTAAACTAATAAAAACGGCAAAGTAAAAATATGCTCTATTCCATTCAAAATGCGTAGTTTGAAAAAAAACGTATTTATAAAAGGAATAAATTATACTAAATGCTATGGACGCTTCTATAAGATAAACAAACATTTGCTATTGCTCCTTTGACTTTAAAATATCTTTTAATTCATTTAATTCTTCCAAATCTTTTTCCGAGAGCTCTTCGTCTTTAATTAGATATGAAATAACATTTTTATAAGAACCCTCAAAATAACTCCTCATTAAATTTTTAAAAGCATGTTTTCGGTATGCTTTTTTTTCTATTAGCGGAAAATACATATAGGTTTTCCCAAATGCTTTATGCCCTACAAATCCTTTTTTTTCTAAAATACGAACCACTGATGAAATTGTATTATAAGGCGGTTTAGGCTCCGGCAAATTATTAATAATATCTTTTACAAAAGCTTCGCGTAAATCCCAGAGGATTTGCATAATTTCTTCTTCTTTGCGTGTTAATGTTTCCATACAACAAATATATAACTTATCTTCCAGTTAAACAACTAATTTTTTAGTTTTTTAACGTATTTTTCAGTTATTAAACTAGTTTAGGTTAATTATCAACAACTTACACGACAAAGTTTTTTTTTAATAAAACACAAATAGAGCGATTATCTACTTTAATAAGCACCAATCTGTTTAGGTAAAAGATGTAGAAATATGAAATTTTCCATAATTTTTTTTCATAAACTTTGTAATACTGTAATGAAATATTATATTTGCAACGCAAATTTCGGGGGATTAGCTCAGTTGGCTAGAGCGTTTGACTGGCAGTCAAAAGGTCAGCGGTTCGATTCCGCTATTCTCCACCTGATAATCAAAGAGTTGTAGGTGTTGTGCTTGCAACTCTTTTTTTTA
>JALSLF010000513.1 GCA_026988445.1 Bacteroidales bacterium | reverse complement strand
AAACCGTATATTGATTTAACAATCAGTATATTAAATAAATTCGGAATACTTATAAACCACCATAATTACGAATGGTTTTACATTAAAGGAAATCAAAAATACAATCCGGTAGATACACAAACCGAAGGAGATTGGAGCGGTGCTGCATTTTTAGTGGTAGCAGCTGCCATTGCAGGAAAACTAAAAATCAATGATATTGATATTCACTCAACACAAGGCGATAAAGCAATAATTGAAGTGGTTAAAATGGCAGGAGCTAAAATAGAATTTTTTGAGAACGGAATTTTTGTTGAAAAAAATCAGTTAAATTCTTTTGCTTATGATGCCACGGATACACCCGATTTATTTCCGCCACTTGTTGCTTTAGCTGTTTATTGCAGCGGAAAATCAACTATTTACGGAGTAAACCGATTAAAACATAAAGAAAGTAATCGTGCACTGACTTTAAAAACCGAATTTGAAAAATTAGGTGCAAAAATTACTATTGAAGAGGATAAAATGATTATAGAAGGGGGTAAAATTTGTGGAAACAAAGTATCTTCGCATAATGATCATCGAATAGCAATGGCTTTAGCAGTTACCGCTTTGGAGGCAGAAGGAGAAATAATTATTGAAAACAGCGAAGCTGTAGCAAAATCATGGCCCGGATTTTTTGAAGATTTGGATAAAATATGTTATTAACAACTTCCCATTGAAATATTAACGACTCAAAAATAAAAAACATTGAACACATTTGGACAAATATTCAGAATAAGCATTTTTGGCGAATCGCATGGCAAATCGGTAGGAGTAACTGTTGACGGTTGCCCGCCCGGTATTGATTTGTGCGAAGAAGATATGTTGGAAGATTTAGCACGCCGACAAGCCGGTGCCAAAGGAACTACGCCGCGCAAAGAAAAAGATTTACCCGAAATAATCAGTGGTGTTTTCAACGGAAAAACTACCGGAGCACCAATTACCGTAGTTTTCAGAAATGAAAATACACGCTCAAAAGACTATTCGCAATTAAAAGTAGTTCCGCGTCCGGGACATGCTGATTTTGTAGCATTAAAAAAATACAGAGGTTTTAACGATTATCGCGGCGGCGGACATTTTTCAGGAAGACTTACACTTGCTTTAGTTGCAGCAGGCGTAATTGCGAAAAAAATTATTTCACAGGTTAAAATAGCTGCAAAATTAATCGAAGCCGGCGGTCAAAACAATATAGAAAAAGCCGTTGATGAAGCTTTAAAAAAGCGTGAATCTATTGGTGGAATAGTTACTTGCTCTGCAAAAGGCATTCCCATAGGTTGGGGCGAACCTTTTTTCGACTCGATAGAAGCAGTAATCAGTCATTTGGTTTTTTCAATTCCGGCTATTAAAGGTATTGAATTTGGTTCAGGTTTTCAGGCTGCAAAAATGACCGGCAGTGAGCATAACGATGAAATCATTGACCCCGAAGGACGTACAAAAACAAATCATGCAGGAGGAATTAACGGAGGAATAAGTAATGGAAACGAGCTTGTTTTTCGTGTAGCGGTAAAACCTACATCAAGCATCAGCTTGCCGCAAGAAACCATTAATCTGAAAACAAGACAAACCGAACAATTGAAAATAAAAGGAAGGCACGATGCCTGTATTGCATTGCGCGTTCCGGTTGTATTAGAAGCTGTTACCGCTATTGCTTTGGCAGATTTTAAGTTAATAGTAAAATAATTACATATTTCTTATAAAGGTAGATAAGAAAGTTTTTTACCTAAATTGAACAATTATGTACAGAATTAGTAAGGTTTTATTTGTAAGATTATTAAATAAATCGGTAAATTTGTATAAAAAAGTAAAAGATTATGACCTATAAAGAAATTGTAAAGGAAGCAGAAAAATTAAATAAACAAGAAAGAGAAAAATTTCTTCATTATTTAGTAAAATCAATATCTTCAACAGAAAAAGAAAAAATCAGATTATTACTTTTAGAAGATTTTATTGATAAAAAATCAAAAAATCCGGACGATGATGATTTTTCTTCTTTATTGCTCGCTGAACATTTTTTATCAGGATATAGCGAAAAAGATGATATTTACAACAATTTATAAAAGATGGATGAGTATAGTATAGGAGATATTGTGCTTCTTGAATTTCCATTTACTGATGGTAATACTACTAAAAAAAGACCTGCTTTGGTTTTATATCATGATAAGATAGACAATGAGCTTTTATTAGCCAGAATAACTAGCAAAATTTATTATAGTGAATCTGATTTAGAAATAAACAACTGGAAAGAAAGTGGCTTATTAATTAAATCATGTATTAGATTAAAAAAAATAGCTACTTTGAGTTGTAACTTAGTATATAGAAAACTTGGAAAATTAAATACAGAAGATTATGAAAATCTTATCAAAACAATTCAAAAAATAATTTCTAATCTGAAATAATATAAATTACTCCTTTTGATATTTTTTCAATTTTAAATAAATGAAAATCTGTTTTTAAATGATCCGGCAATAAATATTCATCGGCATTCATTAAAGCTTTTTCACCCTTTTTATTAATAAAAACATGATAAGAATAAGTATTTCCCGATTTATGTTTTTTGGATATCGTTTCAAGATACTTAAAAGCATAGCTTTTACCTTCTTGATAAAAAGGGTGCGGCGGTTCAATAAAAACCCGACCTAAACAGTTAATTTTATCTACTTTACACTGATAAGAGTTTCCGGTTTTTAAATTATAATGTGTATAATACGCTAATGGTAGCAAGTGCTTACTCCCATAGGGGTCAATAATAACAAAATACCAAAAATTATCGGGCAACGGTACTTTTTTTTGAAAATAAAAAGTGTATTGTTTGCCCTGTTCCAAATGTAATTTTTTTCGATATTTATATACTTTTTTCAATACTTTCTAAATTAGATTTTTGAGAATGTAAAAATTATATACAATTTTGTAATATGAACAGAATTAAAACATTATTCATATTAAGTTTATTTTTTGTACTGCCTGCTTGTGCACAAAAACAAAGTAAAGATAAAAAAAATACTATGCCTGAGAAAATTGTAAAACCCGATGAGGAATGGAAAAAAGTTTTAACGCCCATGCAATTTTTCGTTACCCGCCAACACGGTACCGAAAGACCTTTTACCGGCGAATACGATAATTTTTATGAAAAAGGAATTTACAAATGTATTTGTTGCGGAACTGAACTTTTTGAGTCGGATACAAAATTTGATGCAGGCTGCGGTTGGCCCAGCTTTTACGATATAAAAGACAATAAAAACATAAAACTTATTGAAGACAACAGCTTGGGCATGAAACGTATTGAAGTGCGTTGTGCCAAATGCGATGCACACCTTGGGCATGTATTCCCCGATGGACCCGAGCCAACCGGATTGCGCTATTGCATTAATTCCGTATCCTTAAAATTTGAAAAAAAAGATAAATAGCGATTTCTTTTGTGAAATATCAAAACCTTAACATCTATCAATTGTCGAGTAAGATTATCACGCACCTTTGGTGCTTAGCTGTTTTTTGAAACAATATACCTATCCCTTTGGGATAGGCTATTATATTTCGCACCTTTGGTGCTAAGAAAACACTTTTGATTCATTATGGTTCAAATTTTCTCAAGCGCCAAAGGTGCGGAATATTATAACATTGGGTACAGCCCAATGACTTCTGATAGGAATAAAAATAAGCACCAAAGGTGCGAAATAATATAAGCTTAAATCCGTAGCTATATTCGATTATAAGATCTATCAATTGTCGAGTAAGATTATCACGCACCTTTGGTGCTTAGCTGTTTTTTGAAACAGTATACCTATCCCTTGGGGATAGGCTATTATATTTCGCACCTTTGGTGCTAAGAAAACACTTTTGATTCATTATAGCCCTTAAATCCTCAACGATGCTCGTATCGAAAAACCAAAAACCTGCCCAACTACAGGCGGTTGTGTGTTAGTATTTTACGGCTGTAAAAACATTCCCAACAACACCCCCAGATAATTGCCAACAGCATAGCCTACAATGCCAACAGTTAATCCGGGTAAAATAATATCTTTGTTTTTTAATGCACCGGCAACCACCGGAACAAATGGCGGCGAACAAATTAAAGATGTAGAACATATAATGGTTGTATCGGTATCTACCTTAAAAATTGCCGAAAAGAAAATATGTAACAACATGGTGCCGACAATAGTAAAAGCAATATAATAAAACAAATACAGCGAAGAAATGTCTATATTCTCAAATTTGGCCATAGATGCCACATCTAAACAAAAAATCAGTATAAAATACATACCGGCTTGAAAAGTTTTTTCTATTTTATTGATTTTCGGGATAAGTGAAGCCAAAATACCAAGCGTAGTAATGGACAGTATTGCCGTAAGCATAGCGTATTTTTCATTTACCAGTTCGCTGAAACCACCACCTATTGCCAAAATAAGAACAGAAACCCCCAGTGCAGCCAATAAAGGAACAATGGTTTTCTTTTTAAAAATACCTGAATAGGAATTCATATCGTCAACTTGGATTGTACCGGTTTCTATTTTTGTTTTTGGTTTATCAAGATGTTTAAAACGCGGCAATACAAAAGAATATAATTTTTGACCTATTGAAATAAAAAACAGGATAAAAAATGCTGAAATAATGGTATCGTAAGTATGTACCAAAATATAAGTTTCGGACGAAACATTTAATGCGGTTTTAATAGAAGCCAAATTGGGGGTTCCACCGGTATAAACCCCAACCAGCATACCGGCAACTTTCCAATTTTCAGGAATTTTATCGCCCCAAAAAGTCCAGCCCAGATAAATAATTATAAACAAACTTACAACTGATAAAAACATCGATAAGAGCGTTTTACCGGCAAGCGTTTTCATATTTTTTAATTGCAAAGAAAACAACAATAAAGGTAAAGCTAAGGGCACAGTAATCATGGTAATCAATTCCTGAATTTTCTGCGAACCTTCGGGTAAAATACCGGAGTTTCCGAGAATTAAGCCAAAAAAATAGGCTAAAACAACCGCTCCTATTTGGTCGAGTATTTTATATTTATTGCAAAGATAAAGCAATAAGGCAGGAAAAAACAGATAAAATAAAATTAAAAGTACAAGCATAAAAACATTAATTAAATTGAGTTACAAAAAAATAATAGTACGTTATATTTTTAATTTGACAATTTTATTTGGGCTAAAGCCTTGACTATACCACTTAATCATTCCCCGACTTGAAAATCGGGACTACTGATAATCGCACATTGTCAACAAAAAAGAACCGAACAGTAGTAAAAAAAGTAAATATGTAAATTATTCGGCAACTATCAAAATTGAAATTGAAGAAATTATCTTAAATCGGCAACTTTGTGCGTAGCGAAAAGCTCCATGACTTGACAGTGTGCGCAGCTCCTGTCAATGTCTTTTTAGTCATAAGTTTTCTTGTTTTTGGAAAAAAACGCCGTGAGGTATTGATGCAAAAAAAAATATCCGGTGCTATTGGTTTAAACTCTGTCAGATGCCGGCAAAAATATCCGGGCTATCGGTACAAACACTGTCAGGTGCTTGCGCACACTGACAGGTTTTGTGTGGCGAGGAGCTTGATATGTGCTTGCGGCAGGGATTGCAGCGGATAGCCCGCAAGCCCTAAAAGCTACAAAACCCGCCGGAAAAGAGCAACCAACGGAAGCTACTTTGCCGGCGTTTGGTTTTGTGCTTTTAGGGCTGAGGACTATAAGCGGAAAGCCCGTAGCCGCCCAAAAAGTATTAGTATCCTGCGGCTTGTCCGTCTTTACGCGATTCGGAAGCTCCGTAATATACTTTGTTGACTGCATCGTACATAATGGCTTGATAACCGCCGTAACCACCCAGCGAGTATTTGATTTTGTGCCCGCGCCGCATTAAATCACGAATTACTTCATACGTAAAACCGCTTTCCATTTCTAACCAGCCTTGGTCTTGCATGTTGCCATAATCGGGCTGTGATGAGCCGGAATGACGTATGCGGGGTGCATCGCCGGCTTCTTGTAAATTCATACCGAAATCGATGAGATTAACCACGATTTGTGCGTGTCCTTGTGGTTGCATGGCTCCGCCCATTACGCCAAAACTGATGTAGGGCTTGCCGTTTTTAGTTATGAATGCCGGAATAATGGTATGAAAAGGTCGTTTGCGCGGAGCAAAGACATTGTTGTGCCCTTCTTGCAAAGAGAAAAGCTCGCCACGGTCTTGCAGCATAAAACCAAGACCGGTAGGTATCATTCCGGAACCCATTCCGCGATAATTGCTTTGAATAAGTGAAACCATATTGCCATATTTATCAGCTACGGTCATATAAATGGTGTTGCCTTGCTCTAACTCGCCGGCATCGTAGTGGCGCGATGCGCGGTTCATATTGATTAGCTTGGCACGCTGTTTGGCATATTCTTTTGAAATTAACCAATCGACCGGTACTTTGGCAAATTTCATATCGGCATAATATTTTGCACGGTCTTCAAAAACCAGTTTTTTTGCTTCGGTGAAAAGATGTATGTAATCTGCCGAGCCGAAACCCATACTTTTTATATCAAATTGTTCCAAGATATTTAAAATTTGCAGTGCTGCAATGCCTTGTCCGTTTGGTGGGATTTCCCATACATCGTATCCGCGATAATTGGTGGAAACGGGTTCGACCCACTCGGGTTCGAATTCGGCTAAATCGTCGTAAGAAAGAAAACCGCCTTGCTCGTGAATGAATTTATCGATGGTTTTGGCAATTTCGCCTTTGTAGAAGGCATCGCGTCCGCCTTTGGCAATTTTTTCAAGGGTATTTGCTAAATCAGGATTTTTAAATATTTCACCTTTTCGGGGTGTATGTCCGTTGGGCATATAGGTTTCTTTAAATCCGGGATATTTTTGTAAAAAATATCCGCTGCGCTCCATATAATAGGCAATAAGTTCGGTCATGGGGAAACCATTACGTGCATAATTAATGGCGGGTTGTAATATTTTTTTCATCGGCATTGAGCCGAATTTATCGTGCATGGCAAACCATCCTGCAACTGCTCCGGGAACGGTAACGGGTAAAGGACCAAAAGCGGGAATTTTTTTATATCCTTTTTCTTTAAAATATTGCAAACTTAGTGATTTTGGCGACCATCCGCTGGAATTCAGGGCGTAGAGTTTTTGTGATTTTGCATCCCAAATAATGGCAAATAAATCGCCGCCCATTCCGCTTCCGGTAGGTTCAACCAAACCGAGTAGTGCATTTGCCGCTATGGCAGCATCAATGGCATTTCCGCCGGATTTAAGGATATCCAAAGCTATTTGTGTTGCCAAAGGTTGGCTGGTGGCAGCCATTCCGTGTTGTGCAATTACTTCGGAACGGGTAACAAAGGGTTTACCGGTAATACGGTCTTGGGCATTAATTATACCGGCTGTTAATAAAAACAGGAATAAAATATTAAGTTTTTTCATAATTTAATTGATTTAGTTTAATAAAAAGTTACCGAAAATTTTAAATCGAATAAATATATAAAAAA
>JALSLF010000512.1 GCA_026988445.1 Bacteroidales bacterium | reverse complement strand
TATTTAACAAATATTCTGGCTTTTTATTATTTTCGTAAACTATTCGCTAAATTTTATTTTACTTGTGAAAAAGAAACTATTATATATTATAAATCCTATTTCCGGCACACCAAGGAAAAATAATATTTTTGAGATTATTAGTCAATATACCGATACGGACTTATTTGATTTTGAAATTATTAAAACCCAACGGGCAGGACACGCTTTTAATTTGGCACAAAATGCAGTAAGTGCTAATTACGATGTAGTGGTAGCTGTTGGCGGCGACGGAACCTTAAACGAAGTAGGCAAAGCCCTTGTTGGTAGTAATACACTGATGGGAATAATTCCAAAAGGCTCAGGTAATGGTTTGGCTCGATTTTTAAAAACTCCATTTATAACAAAAAAAGCCGTAAAAATTATTAACTCACTTAATTACAGGCTTATGGATACCGTTAAAATTAACGAGTGTTTTTATTTGAATGTTGCCGGAATAGGTTTTGATGCACATATTGCTCATTTATTCAGCAAAAGCGAAAGAAGAGGTTTTAAAATTTATGCAAAACTGGTACTACAAGAATTTCGTAAATACCAAGGGCAAAATTATCAGCTTAAAATTGATGGGCGGGAACTGAAACTTAATAATGTTTTTATGTTAAGTTTTGCTAATTCTTCGCAATTTGGCAACAATGCCCACATTGCACCCCTTGCCGAAATAGATGATGGATTAATTGATCTTTGTATCTTGAAAAAATTTCCCGATTTTCGTTCGCCTGATATTATCTTTAAACTTTATTCGCGCCGTTTAATCAAAAGTAAATTTTATAAAATTCATAAAGCAAAAAAAGTGGAGCTTTTTGCAAATTCGGATTTATTAGGTCATGTAGATGGCGAACCACTTAATTTTGGGAATAAATTATTAATTGAAGTTGTTCCGAAATCTTTAAAGGTAATTAATTCTATCCAAAAGTGATACTATGCATGTTTCATTTAATTCTATATTGTTGTAACTTGTCTATTTGTGGTTAGCTGTTTTTTGTTGCTTAATTTTTCAATCTTCACGATTAAAAAAGCAAATTGATTTTTGGAAAGAATAAGTGTATTTTTTACCTTTATCTGTTAATAACTCAACAAGAATTTATTTTTATGAACTGGACCACACAAGACATTGAACAATTAAAGGAAAAGAATATTAGTATCGAACAAGTTGAAGAGCAAATTAATACTTTTAATAAAGGTTTTCCGCATCTTGAAATTACAAAAGCAGCTACTATTGGCAATGGTATTATCCGTTTAAGCGAAGATGAGATTGTTCAGAATATACGTAAATATAATTACGAAAGCCGAAAATTAAAGATTATCAAATTTGTACCGGCATCGGGTGCTGCTTCACGAATGTTTAAGGTACTTTTTGAGTTAATGAAATCAAAGCCCGGTTCAAAAGAGTTTGAACAGTTAATGAATGATAAAAGTTTTGCCGGAGCTGCTAATTTTTTCAGTAATATTCAAAAATTTGCATTTTATGATGATTTAAGAAAAACTGAAATTTTAAAAGATAAAAGTATTGAGCAATTAATTGCTGATTATCGTGTACACGATATTTTGCAAGCATTGCTCGATGAAACCGGATTAAATTACGGAAATAAACCTAAAGGTTTATTAAAATTTCACAAATACGATAACGGAATGGGAACTCCCTGTCGTGAGCATTTGGTTGAAGGTACACTCTATGCATCGGGAACCAGTGAAATTTATATACATTTTACGGTTTCGCCGGAGCATATGAATGATTTTAAAGAGCATGTTCAAGTACTTAAAAAGCATTTTGAAGCTCATTTTGCGGTTAATTATTTTGTAAGCTTTTCTGTACAAAAGCCCGAAACTGATACGATTGCCGTAGATTTGAACAATCAACCGTTCAGAGATGAAAACGGTAATTTGCTTTTTCGTCCGGGAGGGCATGGTGCACTTATTGAAAATATGAATGAGCTGAATGCAGACCTTATTTTTGTTAAAAATATTGATAATGTAGTACCCGACCGCTTAAAAGAAGAGACTACTAAATATAAAAAAGCATTAGCCGGAGTACTTATTTCGTATAAAGAAAAAATAGTTAACTATCTTCAAAAAATAGAAAATCAAGAAGTTAATAATGATTTATTTAATGAAATTGAACAATTTTTAAAAAAGGAATTGTGTATTATTTTTGGTGATGCTTATAAATTTTTATCTCTTGAGGATAAATTAGCCTATTTGTTTAATAAATTAAATCGCCCTTTACGCGTGTGCGGTATGGTGAAGAATGAAGGAGAACCCGGTGGAGGACCTTTTTGGGCAAAAAATAATGATGGTTCAATTTCTTTACAAATTTTAGAAAGTTCACAAATTGATTTGAATAATCCAGAGAAGAAAAAAATTGTTCAAGAAGCTACTCATTTTAATCCCGTAGATTTGGTTTGTTGTGTGAAAGATTATAAAGGCAACAAATTTGACTTAACAAAATATGTTGATAAAAATACAGGATTTATATCCGAAAAATCAAAAGACGGAAAAGCATTAAAAGCTCTTGAATTACCCGGCTTATGGAATGGTGCCATGGCAGATTGGAATACTGTTTTTGTGGAAGTACCGATTGCTACATTTAATCCTGTAAAGGTTGTGAATGATTTGTTACGACCCGAACATCAATAAAACTTATATGCCCGAGTGGGAGTACCACTCCAAGTAGCACCCCCACTAAAATATTAGTAAATGCTACCTTTTGCAGCAAGTAAAGTATTTTTTAACAGCGAAACTATAGTCATGGGACCTACTCCGCCGGGTACGGGTGTGATATAGCTGCATTTTGGTGCAACTTCATCAAATTTAACATCGCCTTTAAGTTTCCAGCCTGATTTTGTTTTGTCGGATTTAACACGGGTGGTACCTACATCAATTACCACAGCACCTTCTTTTACCATATCGGCGGTAACAAATTCCGGAACACCAAGAGCTGCAATAATAATATCGGCTTGAAGACTAAGTTCTTTTAAGTTTGGGGTACGACTATGGCAAACGGTTACGGTTGCATTACCAAAATCGGCTTTTTGCGATAAAAGTATGCTTATAGGGCGACCTACTATATTACTTCTGCCTAAAACAACAACATGTTTTCCTGATGTTTCAATATTATATCTTTTCAATAATTCTAAAATACCCGCCGGAGTAGCCGATACAAAGGCAGGCATACCTACCGACATACGTCCTACATTAATCGGATGAAAACCATCTACGTCTTTTCTCGGATTTACGGCTTCAATAATTTTGTCTTCGTTAATATGCTTAGGTAGTGGTAGTTGTACGATAAACCCGTCTATATCATTGTCATTATTCAGCTCATTAACTTTTTCGAGCAGTTCTTTTTCTGTTATATCGTCTTCAAAACGGATAAGTGTAGATTTAAAGCCTACTTGCTCGCATGCTTTTACTTTGTGTGCAACATAGGTTTCGCTACCCCCATCGTGTCCTACCAATATGGCAGCCAAATGTGGTGTTTTTTCGCCTTTGTTTTTAATTTCTGCTACTTCACGAGCAATTTCTTCTTTTATTTCTGCCGAAATTTTTTTGCCGTCGATGATTTGCATAATTTATTTTTTAATATTGGTGTATTGTGGTATATTAATTTCTTATTATTTGAAACGTTCAAATGTCCTAAAGGACAATTTGAAGTTTATCAATCTAATTCCTAAATTGAGTGATTATCTACTTCAATAAGTATCAATCTATTGAGTTATAATAGTTCGTTATTTTTTTTTGTTTGACAAATATTTCATTCGGGCTAAAGCCCTTTGCTGTGCTGCTTTATTATTCCCCGACTTAAAAGTCGGGACTATTGATAATCGCTTATAGGTAATATTCAATCGCCTTTAGTAGGACAAGTAACTCTAATTATCTGATATTATCTTTTTCCAAAAGGCATTCCGCCCATCATGCGCGAAAGGTTTTTACCTCCGGACATCATTTTCATCATTTTTCTGGTTTCGTCAAACTGTTTTATTAAACGGTTTACTTCTTGAATGTTTCTTCCGCTTCCGTTGGCTATTCTTTTTCTTCGACTACCGTTTAATAGTTTCGGATTTTCGCGCTCTTCCGGGGTCATTGATTGAATAATGGCTTCAATTTCTTTAAAAGCATCGTCGTCAATATCTAAATTTTTAATGGCTTTTCCCACACCCGGTATCATGCTTGCCAAGTCTTTCAAATTCCCCATTTTTTTAATTTGTTGAATTTGCGACATAAAATCGTTGAAATTAAACTGATTTTTGGCAATTTTCTTTTGTAGTTTACGAGCTTCTTCTTGGTCAAATTGTTCTTGAGCTTTTTCTACAAGTGTAACAATATCACCCATGCCCAGAATACGATCTGCCATACGGTCGGGGTGGAAAACATCTAAGGCTTCCATTTTTTCGCCCGTACCTACAAATTTAATGGGCTTATTAACCACTGTACGGATAGAGAGCGCGGCTCCACCCCGTGTATCACCATCTAATTTGGTAAGTACAACTCCGTCAAAATCCAATCGCTCGTTAAATTCTTTGGCTGTGTTTACCGCATCTTGTCCGGTCATGGCATCAACCACAAATAAAATTTCGTGTGGCGAAACTGCTTTTTTAATTTGAGCAATTTCGTTCATCATTTCTTCGTCAACGGCTAAACGACCGGCGGTATCGATGATTACCGCAGAGTTGCCTTGCATTTTGGCATGCTTGATGGCTGCTTTTGCTATAGCAACAGGGTTTTTGCTTCCTTCTTCGGTATATACGGGAACACTTATTTGCTCGCCCAGAACTTTTAATTGCTCGATAGCCGCAGGACGATATACGTCGCCGGCAACTAATAAGGGCTTTTTACCATGCTTGGTTTTCAATAAATTTGCCAGTTTGCCTGAAAAAGTTGTTTTACCCGAACCTTGAAGACCGGCAATAAGAATAATTGCAGGATTGGGCTTTATGTTAATTTCAACAGCTTTGCCACCCATTAATTCGGCAAGTTCATCGTGAACTATTTTTACCATTAACTCATTGGGCTTAATAGCTGTTAGTACATTAGCTCCCAGTGCTTTTTCTTTTACTTTATTGGTAAATTCTTTGGCAATTTTAAAGTTTACGTCGGCATCGAGCAAGGCTCTACGAACATCTTTAAGCGTTTCGGCTACGTTTACTTCGGTTATGCGTCCTTGTCCTTTAAGTATTTTAAATGATCTTTCGAGTCTATCGGATAAATTTTCAAACATACTATTTGATATTTTGTTATTTCTATATTAAGCGCTGCAAAAATAGTAAAAATATTAATAGGGCGGATATTTATTGAATGCTTGAATGGTTAAATTGTTAAAACTTGACCGACTGCCGGCGGATTGTTAAGTTGATACTGGTTGCTGGTAGCTGGTAGCTGGTAACTGGTAGCTGGTAACGTTTTGAAGTCCTTGCGGACGTTCAAAAGTTTGCGGGCGTCAAAAGATTTTTCAAACTCAAACGTTTTGAAGTCCTTACGGACGTTCAAAAGTTTTGCGGAGATTTAATGGTTTATGTGGCTGTGCGGATTAGGCGAGTTGCGGCAGGGATTGAAGCGGTAGCTCCCGATGGTGAAAAATTTACAAAACCAAAAGGGAAAGAGCGACCAACGGAAGCTCCTTTGCCTTTTTAGGTTTTGTTATTTTTTACTATTGGGACTACAAGCGTAAAGCCCGTAGCCGCCCAAATAAAATATAATTTATGACTTCTTTTTTACAGTACAACCAATTGCTTTTGTGTAGTTTGGTTGTGGTTTTTTTCCTTCAAGCAAGGCATTAATTGCATCTTCAAGATATGTTTTTTTAACCATTGATGCGTCTTTGTAATTATCATCAATAGCTCCGATGTATTCAACGGTTAATGCATTGCCTTTTTTACTTACTAAATACACGTGTGGCGTTTTTGTTGCTCCGTAAACTGCTGATACTTTCCGCCCCGGATCATAAAGATAGGGAAAAGTAAACTGCTTTTCTTGCGCTTTTTTCACCATTTTTTCATAAGTATCATCCGGTTGAACTTCCGGATCGTTAGGATTAATAGCTATTACCGGAAAACCTTTGGTTTTATATTTTTTATCTAAGGCAATTATCCGGTCTTCATATTTAACCGCATACGGACAGGTATTGCACGTAAAAATAATAATAAGACCTTTCGCATCTTTAAAATCTTGTGAGGCAATCATTTTGCCATCTACATTTTTTAATTTAAAATTTATTGCCTTGTCTCCAACTTTATAGCCTTGAGCAAAAACCAGACTTGCGGCAAACATAATCATCGTAAATAATAATACTGCTTTTCTCATAATTGTTACCTATTTAAATTTATTTGACATTTACTTTACTTTTTTAATTAAATTTTCAATTTGTTGATAATTTAGTGAGCCTTCGTGAAAAACTCTTTTATCTGCTTTGTAAATTAAGGTTGCGGGAATAGCACCCGACCAGTTTTTATCTACTTTATCAATCCAAGAGTTGGCATCGGGGTCGTCCATGACAATAATCTCGGATTGTAAATTTTTTCGTTTAATAAAGGGTTTTAATTTTGTTTCTAAATCTTCTGCAAAATCTAAACTTACTAATATAACTTTTAGCTTTTTTTGCTTGTGCGTTTGGTTAATTTGTTCAAAATAAGGAAGTTCTTTAACGCAGGGACGACACCATGTAGCCCAAAAATTTAGTATATAAACCGTATCGTTTTGCCTGTGCAGATAGGGTTCAAATTCATTAAACTTCATTATAGCTTGTGCCTTAGTTTGTGAAATTATTATGCCTGTTAGAAAAATTAAAATAATTAGCTGTTTTATCATAATTAACAAATTTTGTTAAAAATACATATTTTTTATGAATTTAATAAGGGTAGTATAATCAACTTTTTATTAGATGTTTTTTAGTAAATATCTGATAAATAATAATTTAATTTGAGTTAAAAGTGAAAAGTAATTTAGAATTAAATTTATTTTAATGATACTTTATATTGTGTCCAATTTCGGTTTTTTGAAAATTGCTAAATATTTG
The DNA here is from genome assembly GCA_026988445.1 of Bacteroidales bacterium. Classification (GTDB taxonomy): domain Bacteria; phylum Bacteroidota; class Bacteroidia; order Bacteroidales; family NBLH01; genus NBLH01. The sequence goes on along the minus strand of JALSLF010000512.1, from coordinate 1,764 downwards.
TATAATTTCGGACTGCAATTATAAAAATCCTTTTTTTTTTCGTATTATTGCTTTTGTATTTTTTAAAATAAAATTTGATAAAGATTATGAAATTATTAGAAGGAAAAACTGCTATTGTTACCGGCGCCGCAAGAGGTATCGGACGTGCTATTGCTTTAACTTTTGGGAAACATGGAGCTAATGTGGCTTTTACCGATTTGGCAATTGACGATAATGTGAAGTCTTTAGAGAAAGAATTGGCAGACATGGGTGTAAAAGGAAAAGGCTATGCTGCTGATGCTTCTAAATTTGATGCTTCGCAAGAGCTTGTTAAACAGATTGTTGAAGATTTCGGAAAAGTGGATGTTTTGATTAATAACGCAGGTATCACACGCGATACTCTATTAATGCGTATGAGCGAAGAACAATGGGATTTGGTGATAAACGTTAATTTAAAATCGGCTTTTAATATGACCAAAGCGGTTATTGGTACCATGATGAAACAACGCTCGGGCTCTATTGTAAATATGAGTTCGATTGTGGGTGTTGGTGGTAATGCTTCGCAAGCAAATTATTCGGCATCAAAAGCGGGTATGATTGGACTTACTAAATCGACTGCAAAAGAATTAGGTTCCCGTAATATTCGTTGTAATGCGATTGCTCCGGGTTTTATTATTACGGATATGACTGCAAAATTGCCTGAAAAAGTTGTGGAAGAGTGGATTAAGGGAATTCCGTTGAAACGTGGAGGTACGCCGGAAGATGTTGCAAATACTGCTTTATTTTTGGCTTCTGATTTGTCCTCGTATATTAGCGGACAGGTTATTCAGGTTACTGGAGCTATGTTGATATAAATTATTAGTGTATTGGTGTATTGGTATATTGGTGTATTGGTGTATTGGTGTATTGAAGATACTTGCTAATTTACCAATATACTAATTTGCCAATTACTTGCTAAATTGAGCGATTATCTACTTCAATAAGTATCTATTGAGGCAAAAATTAGTACACAAAGTTTTGTAAATTTGCAAAAGGTAATCAAAAATTACAATTATGGAAAACGATTTAAAAGTGTCCTATCCAAAAGAACTTGCATTTACATTAAAAATGCAGGATACCGAATTTATAAACGAAATGCGCAAACTTACAGTAGTAAAACTATATGAAATAGGTAAAATCTCGTCAAGCCTTGCCGCCAAAGTCCTTAACTTAAATCGAGTTGATTTTATCGAATTAATAAACAAGTATCAAGTCTCTTTTTTTTATCATAGTTCGGAAGATGATTTATTAAATGACATGCAAAATGCATAAAATTATTTCAAATACAACACCAATAATTACACTTTTGACTATATCAAAGCTTGAACTATTAAAAGAACTATACGGCAAAATAATTATTCCGCAAGGTGTTTTTGAAGAAATAGAAGAAGGCAAAAAAAAAGATTATTATACTGATTTATCTGCTATTGACTGGATAGAAATAAAATCAATAACTGATAGGGAACCGCTAAAATACATCAGCGATTTAGACAAAGGCGAAGCAGAAGTGATTGTTCTTGCTAACGAGCTGAAAGCTGATTTATTAATAATTGATGAAAAAGCAGGACGAGAATATGCTAATCATTTTAATTTAAAACTAACGGGCACAATTGGTGTTTTGCTTAAATCCAAAGAATTAGGCTTGATAAATAAAATCAAACCTTTATTACATACAATGAAAGAAAATGGTATTTGGTTAAATCATAAATTCATAGATAAAGTTCTAAAAATAGCAAATAAATAAAA
>JALSLF010000511.1 GCA_026988445.1 Bacteroidales bacterium | reverse complement strand
CTTTTTCAAGATATGTCGTCCAACCCTCCGGGATTTTGGACCTATACACAAATCAACCGTATGGTACGCGAAATTGCTGCTGTTTTTTATAAAACTGATGCACGAAACCCGCGTGTTGCCATATACTCTGATAATAGAGTAATTTCAGCTGCCGCTGATTTGGCTTGTTTGTTTTACGATATTTTTGATGCTCCGGTAAGTACTCATTTTAAAAGCAATACCTTGGTGCCTATTTTTGATTCCGTAGGAATCAATATTGCGGTGTGTGATACTGCTGAGCGTCTTGAAATCTTAAAAGAAGTAAGAAAACATACAAAAATTAAATTTAAAATTTTTACGCTTGAACCGGATGTTTATGTTTCCGGCGATATTGATTTTATAGGTAATCAAACCACTTTGCTCGATCCTGATGAGATTGAAAAAGTATTATCCAAAAGAAAACGCAAGCCCATTAACGAAGTTGCTACTACAATGTTTACATCGGGGAGTACCGGTGTGCCTAAAGGAGTTTCATTTTCAATATATAATTTAATTTCCAAACGATTTGCCCGCCATGCCGCTTTACCCAAAGTAGGACAAAAAGAGGTAATGTTGTGCTTTTTGCCTTTGTTTCATACGTTTGGCAGGTATCTCGAGATGCTTGGAACTATTTATTGGCGGGGTACTTATACATTTACAGGCAATACATCTACCGATACCTTATTGGCTCTTTTCCCGCAAGTAAACCCGACAGCCTTTATTAGTGTACCAATACGTTGGCAACAATTATACGATAAAATTCAAAACCGATTAACAAAAGAAGGGGAAGAATTTAAAGAGCAAATTATTAAAGAAACTGTTGGAAATCGTTTGTACTGGGGTTTGTCGGCAGCCGGATATCTGGATCCGAAAACCTTTTTGTTTTTTCAAAAAAACGGAATTGATTTGTGTAGCGGTTTTGGAATGACCGAAGCAACCGGTGGAATTACCATGACACCTCCCGGCGAATATCGAAAAAATTCAACCGGAAAAATGCTTCCCGGAATGAAAGGAAAACTTGCCGAAAACGGAGAATTGCTTTTAACGGGACATTATCTGGCGCGTTATTTAGATGATAAAGGACCGGGGGATATTATCCCTTATCCCGGGCAAGGGGAAGATTATTGGCTGGCAACCGGAGATATTTTTACAGTGGACGAAGAAGGTTTTTATGAAATTATTGACCGTGTAAAGGATATTTATAAAAATAATAAAGGACAAACCATTGCGCCAAGAACTATTGAAAAAAAATTTACCGGAGTTCCGGGTATTAAACAAACTTTTTTGGTAGGCGATGCACGCCCCTACAATGTTTTGTTGATTGTTCCCGATTATGAAGATTCAATTCTGCAGAATGCTGAAAATACGCATAGTAAAGAAGAGTATTTTCATCAAATAGTTATGCATGCTAATAAAGATGTGGCTCGTTATGAACGTGTGGTGAATTTTACTATTCTTGACAGAGAATTTTCTGCCGAAAAAGGAGAACTTACGCCAAAAGGTTCTTTTAACCGGAAGGTTATTGAACAAAATTTTAAAGAAACCATTGAAAAATTATATTTAACAAACCATGTACGTTTAAAATTAGATGATTTAACAATTGTTATCCCCCGTTGGATATTTCGTGATATGGGAATTTTAGAAAACGACATAATTATAGAAGAAAACTCATTGGTAAACCGGCAAAACAATAAAAAGTTAACAATAAAACATGTTGAAGATAATAAATTCTTAATTGGAGATTTAATTTATCAAAGTGCTGCTAAAACTATTGATATAGGAAGAATTGCACGACAACCTAAATTATGGATAGGGAATCCGGAATTTATTGATTTTGCCCCCGTGAAAGAAGGCTGGGATTTGCCGCTAAAAACGCTTTCGCAGCAATTATGTCGCCCTAAAAAACTTACAAAAAAGTATAAGAGTACCAAGTTTCCGAAATTAGTGGATATTCATGACCAACATCTACATTTTATTAATAACTTGATATGCAGTGCATTGTTTTGTGATGGAGAAACAGCCTATCAGGCAACTACACAATTAGGACAAATGTTCGGGAGCTATGAGGAGCGACTGGCAAATGTTGTGCGCCGGCGTTTAGAAGCGCTTTCTTGTCATCATGAAGAAAAAATTCGAGTTTTGGCTTACCGGATTTTATTGGTTGAAGACCCCGATACTAATTTTAAAACTACTTTTCCTGCTTTTATTCAATCAGGGCTTTCTTTTCTTACAGAAGAGTCGATTAATGAAATTGCATTAAGTAATTTCGGGAAACAACATTTGGCTTCCTTACGTAAACGTTTGTACAATTACCGAACACAGCTTAAATGGCCTGCCGAAGAAAATGTACGGAAACAATTTGAAAATGTCCTGAAACTGCTCTTTAATTTTGCTAGTCGTAATCTGGATTATTATATTTCCATACGTTCTGAATTGGCAAGTTGGATTTTACATCGTGTTGAACCGGAACTTTCAAAACTTGCCGAAAAATACTTTTTTGAACTTTTTGATATTTTTGATAAACGGATTAAAACCGAAAGTCCCAAGTTCACAAAATTTGATTTGGAATATCGTATTGTTTACGAAACAGGAATGACCCAAACCGAAATTGACCGATTAAGTCAGTTTTTTGCCGATACTATGTTTTTAAAAGAGTCTGTTTTACTGGCTTTTGGCGATGATGATTTTGATTTAAGTCAGGTACCCAAAAGCGGTATTTGGATTAGCCGCTTGATGTCGTTTTACGATTACCGGCATTATCGCGTTAGCATCAATACCATTAAAGGTAAACACTATGATTTGCATCTGGTAGTAAGTAAAGAGATGAAACCCGAGCCAAAATACGAATCACTTTATTGGTTAGCGGCAATTTCGGGTTATCCTTACGGTCCGCGCACACTGCCTTCGTTAGGGTGCTCGCGCTTGGCTTTGGGAATACGAACTACCAAATTTCTCGGCGATTTAACCGTATGGGATAAAATAAGAGAATATTCTGATTTTGATAACTTTACTACAAAAAATATTAAAAGAAATGCTTGGAAAAAAATGTTTATCGTTGCATTTTCTACTTTTTTCAGAGCTTGGCACAACAGCGGATACAAAATTATTCCGGGTTCCATTGCACCAAATAATGTAGTTGTCCCTACAATGGATTTTAGAGAAACTGCCAGCATTTTAACCCTAAGCGGATACAAAGATTACGATAATACCATTTCACTGGTAGCGCCCATGGTGAAAAATTTCTATTGCAAAACCGCGGCTCATTATCCTTGGATAAAAAAAGAATTAAAAATCCGTTGGATTTTTGATGCTGCCTTTGAGGCTTTTGAGGAAGATGCTTATGCATTTTTCTATAATTTGAAAAAAGATATGGAAGAAAACCCGGTTATTTATGAAGAAGACCAAAACTTATTGGATGATTTGAATGAGTATCTTGAAAAAATGGGTAAAACTTATTACATGCCTCTTGCTGTTCTTAATGCGATTGACCGTTATAGCGAATGGGAAAAAATTACCCCGAATGCCGGTCTTGATGCAAAAGAGCAAACCCTTTTTGAGTTGATTGAACTGTATAAATTAGAGCAATTGCCTGATGTAGCACGTTATTATTTATTCAGAATGACCTATTTTGCCAATGCAGATGAAAAAATAAAAGAAGTTTTCGACAGTTTACTGCTTCGTATGCTTAAAAATATTAAAATTCAGCCTATGCAAATGATTGAACTATCCGATTTACAAAGTTTAATGATACATCCGGATGATAAAGCAATTTTTAGCAAAATGGTGTTCCCGAAAATAAGGCACGAGCAAAAATTGGACATCATGAAAATAAAAGCTGCCAAAAAAGAGCAAGTAATTATTCGTTCGGTATTGACCGATAAAGAGGGGAATACGTATAATTTCCGTGAACCATTGGAACCCAGCGAAGTGGCTACTTTGTATCAACTATTTTATCATGTTAATTATCCGAAAACCATTTCAAAAATGGATAAGCATTTTGTAGTTACCGATAGTAATGAACGAGTAATTGGCGGCTTATGCTATAAAATACTTGAAGATAATGTAGTGTTGCTTGACGGAAGTGCTATTACCACCTCTTTACAAGGTAAAGGGATTGGTTCTGCTATGGTTGAAGATTTTTTTACACGAATGGCAAGTAAAGGCGTGAAAGTGGTAAAAGCACATTTTTTACTTGGAAACTACTATTTAAAACATAATTTTAAAGTAGATAAAAAATGGGGTGCATTGGTGCGTTATATTTAAGCTAAATTGAGCGATTATCTACTTCAATAGATTATTGGTACTTCTTTTTGTACATAATCGCTCAATTTAGGTATAAACTTTAAATCGTCCGAAAGGACATTTGAACGTTGATAAATTATAGCGCGGGAAGATTAGTAAATTGGTTATTGGGTAACTTAGGTGTTTGCTTTTATCTAATTCCCAATTGCTGATTGTTTTATTTTTAGTTATTACTGCGAATTTAGTGGAAACAGTAAAAAATAAATTTTAATAATGTGTTTTTATAGTACTATTTGGGTTGGATAACCGAAGTTAGATGACCGAAGTTTGTTTACTTCCGGCATCCGACTTCTAACATCCGACCTGTTAATCAAGATAGAACATTACACACTATAATGGTAGTAGAACCTATTTTTAGTTATTTATCCAAATATTCAATATCCGTCATACTATGGAAAAAATCAATATATTCTTTTGCTTTTAAAAAGCAACTTTTTGCATATTCAATATCTTTGCTTTTGAAATTTTTGGTGTCGGTATAATCAAGCTTTAAACCCATTTCGTTAATACTTTTTATGATTACTTTAATGAGCTTTCCTTTATTAAAATAATAACGGTATTGGTAATTTTCCCATTCGCCTTCTGCTTTGCGGAAATAAAAAATCAAATTTTGATTTTCATCAAATAAGTATTCAATATGATATTCCATACCATCGGAAATATTATACGAAACGCTTATTTTTGCAAGTGTATATTCCAACTTTGCAGGGTCTTCTTCAGGATTAGACTGAAACGCCATATAGCGAAAGGCAATTTTGGTTGTTTGTAAACCTATTGCCGCTTGCATGGTATTCAGTTCTACACTATGTGTTTGGTAACCGGCGTCTTCTTCGTTAACTTGTGCATATCGTTCTCTGATTTTAGCTATTGCATCTTCTTGAGCATGGATATTAATTGTCCAAATTAAAAGTAAAATTGATAAAAAAGTTTTCATAATTATAAGTTTAAAATAAAGAATAAAGCTACAAAAAATCAGAGAAATACCGAATTGAGTTAATGATATTGAAAAACAGGTATTTATCCGGTTTTACTTAGCCAGCAATACTTTGGCGTTTTCAATCGCTTCTTTTGTAATATTTTCTCCACTTAGCATTTTAGCTAATTCCTTAATACGTTCTTCACCTTTAACTTTTTTGATATTGGTCGTATCGGTTTGATTAATTTTTTCTTTAAACACTAAATAATGCGTATCGCCTTTGGCTGCTACTTGTGGCAGATGTGTAATGCTGATTACTTGCATATTTTCCGACATTTTTTTCATAATACTTGCCATACGGTCGGCAATATCTCCCGAAACTCCGGTATCAATTTCATCAAAAATAATGGTAGGTAGGCTAATCGATTTGGAAAGTAGTGATTTGATACTTAGCATTAAGCGTGATATTTCGCCACCTGATGCTACTTTGTTAATGTTTTGTGCGGGAATATTTGCATTGGCACTAAACAAAAAGCTGATTTTATCAATACCGCTTTGTGAAAATTCACTTAATCCTTCTCTGTTAATCTTAAAAGTAGCATCGGGCATTCCCAAATCTTTCAATTGAGTTGATACATATTTTTCAATTTTTTCAAAAGACTTTATCCTTTTTTTACTTAAATCTTCTGATATATCTTTTACTTTACTCTTAGTTTCTTCAACTTTTTTGTTTAATTTATTAATTCGTTCCTCAAACGAGCTGATATTTTGCAATTTTTCATCTAATTCATCTTTAACTTTTATTAATTCCGCAATGCTTAAAACATTGTGTTTTTTTTGTAAAGAATAAATTAAATCTAAACGTGAATTAACATATTCAATACGCTCCGGATTAAATTCAATATTTGAAAGTGTTAGCTCTACTTCTTCGGCAATATCTTTTAATTCAATAAATGATGAATTTAAGCGTTCTTCAATCGGCTCAATTTTGCTGAAAACATTTTTAATTCTGTTTGCTGCCAGGTACGCTTCTTTTATTTTTACCAAAACCGAAAATTCATCTTCATTTAATAAATTATGAATAATTGCTAAATTTCTTTGGATTTCTTCGGTATTGTTCAATGTTTTAGCTTCTTCTTCTAACTCTTCCTGTTCTCCTTCAATTAATTTTGCTTTTTCCAGCTCGTCAAAACGAAAACTCAGATAATCAAAATCGTCTTTGCTTTTGGCGGCTTGGCTTTTTAAATCTTCCAGCTCTTTTTTAAGTTTTTTATACTTTGTATAAACGCTTTGATATTCTTCCAGTAAATTTGTATTTCCTGCATAAGAATCAACTACTTTGAGCTGAAATTCACTTTGGTTAAGGTTCAGGTTTTGATGTTGTGAATGAATATCAATTAATTTAAAACTTAGTTCTTTAAGTGTGTTTAAATTAACCGGTGTATCGTTAATAAATGCTCTTGATTTTCCTGCCGGACTAATCTCTCTTCTAAGAATACTTTCAAGAGCATAATCCAGTTCATTTTCTTCAAAAAAACCATGTAAACCATATCCATCTAATAAGAAGTTCCCTTCGACAACACATTTTTTATCCGTTTTTTTTAACACACCGGTATCAGCACGTTGCCCGGTAATTAAAGCTAACGCACCCATTAAAATTGATTTTCCTGCACCGGTTTCTCCGGTAATTATAGAAAAACCTTTAGAGAAATCAATTTCTAACTCATCAATTAGCGCATAATTTGTTATGGATAAAGATTTTATCACTGCTTTAAATTAATTAATAGATTTTTGACCGTAAAAATAATAATTTCATTGAAGTTTATATCAGTTTTTTGCATTAAGATGTATTAAATTTTGAATTATTGAATAAAAATACAACAATATATTTTTAAAATCGTTTTTTCGTTTTAAGGAAATCGTATTAATTTTACTATTTTTGAGAATAAACTAAAAACAATGATTATGAAAAAGATTACATTACTTTTGGTATTTATTACCACTATCAGTATTTCCTCTTTTGCACAACTTGGTGTTAAAGCGGGTATGAACTTTGCTAAAATGACCGATGCCGACAATACTTTGAATAATCTTCAAGCAGGTGTTTTTATGGACAAAGATTTTATTCCACTCATAAAAATTAGAGTTGGTTTGGATTATTCTCCAAAAGGTGCGGCTTTTGAGAGTTCTTTAATGAATAGTTCTACTCAAATCAATTATTTAGAACTTCCTGTTTTGGTAAAAGTTAAATTAGGCCCTTTGTATGGGTTAGGTGGGGTTTACGGTGCCTATGCCATGAATGGAACAAGTACTGTTACAGTTGCCGGTGTTGAAACAGAGAGTGATCTTAATTTTGATAATATCAGCCGATGGGATGCCGGTATGAAATTTGGATTGGGCGCACAATTTAAATTAGGTCCGCTTGGTGCTTTTGTGCAAGGTGCCTATTCGTTTGGTTTTAATGATTTAAATACCAGCGGAATGGGTGGTGAACTAAAAAATACAAGCGTTCTTAGTTTTTCTGTAGGGGTTTTACTGGGAAATTAATTTGGATAAAATAAAAAATCGGTCTTGGTTAAGGCTGATTTTTTTCATCATTGTTTCACCCTACCCATTATCCCAAGCCACATAAAAACAAAAAAGCATTGTAAGTTTCTTACTCACAATGCTTTAACCAAGTCGGGGTGAGAGGATTTGAACCTCCGACCCCACGCCCCCCAGACGCGTACTCTAAACCAAGCTGAGCTACACCCCGAACTTTGTGCCTGCAAAAGTAACACTCTTGTTTTATTCAGACAAATTTTTTTATCTTAAATTAAATATTTTTTAAAGTTCCTTAAATAGCTATTTTGAACAAAAAAAAAGGGCGGTAACCACTCCGCCCTAATACTATTAACCTAATTACTAACCTAAAACCTATTATGAAAAAACTAATTTTCCAGTTTTAATGATACAAAGATAGGTGTAGAAAGTGTTAAATTCATTTAAAAAATGTTAAAGTATGTTAAATATACTATTTTTGTGCATTAGACATAAGCATCTTTAGAAATATGACGATACAGGAAGCAAAAGAAATAATCTGTAAAGCAGGAATTAGATTATTAGCGCAAAATTTGGTAAAAGGTACTTGGGGAAACATCAGTTTAAGGTATGATGATAAATATATGATTATTACTCCAAGTGGTTTAAACTATGAGGAATTAACCGCCGACGATATGGTTGTGGTTAATTATCACAGTTATGATTATGAAGGAAAAAATAAACCTTCTTCAGAAATGAAATTGCATGCTGAGATTTATAAAACACGAAAAAAAATTAATGCCGTTATACATACTCATCAGCAAAATGCTTCAACGGTTGCTGCTGCCAGGCGCGAAATTCCACCTATTTTAGATGACATGGCTCAAATCCTTGGACCAAGTGTTCGTGTTGCTGAATATGCATTGCCCGGGACAAAAAAAATAGTTAAAGCTACCATCAAAGCGCTTAAAGGTAGAAATGCAGCATTAATGGCAAATCATGGTGCTGTAGTTGTGGGTTCTGATATGGAAGAAGCTTTTATTGCAGCCGAAGTTCTTG